>JAGACY010000039.1 GCA_017613855.1 Pseudomonadota bacterium | reverse complement strand
GCGTTCGAATGGAATCAGGTTCAAGACGCAGATGCTGCTGATAGACCAGGCAACTCATTTGGGGGCGTTCGAGCTGAGATAGCGATTTTTCTAAAGACTGTGCCAGTTTGATCGATCTTTTGCGAAGCATTTCCTGGTTGTCCAGATTCTCTTTCGTTGGAGAAACCTGGGCATTGAGCTGTGCAATTTCCCAGTTCCGAATCGATTGTTCAAAGCAATCCTGCCATACATCGGATGCATCATCCAACTGATTGGATGATTCGAAGCATTGAGCCATGAGTTCCAATGCCTGAGTGGCCGTCGGATCCGCTTCGAGTATTTGCTGGCATACAACAATAATGGGTTGTATGGGCTCATTATGATCAACCATGAGTTGGGCCAGCTCTAATCCATAGGCTGCAGAAAGGGCCGGCGTTTCAGCTGTTTTCATCCATTGCCTGAGATACTGCATGGCAATGCCGGTAGATTCTGCATGATGATATGCCAAAGCAAATTGTATATGTTCTTCTTTGCAGGTACTCTGCATGATAAGCGGCTTAAGCTGATTTAAACGCCTTAAGGCCATATTGAACATGCTGAGCTGAAGTGAGAGAATATCAATATATTCAAGTTCAAGCTGTATATAACGATGCTTGTTGTAGCGCGTTGCGTGCAATTGTCTTTCAAGCAATGACAATAACATCGTGTCGTTGTGCTGTTCCCTGTATATACTTTTTAAAATCGAAAATGTCAGCGGTTCGTAATCTTCACCGGAAGCAATAATTAATACATTTAATTTAAATTCTTCATCCAGTTCCGGGAAACATTTGTGAATCAGGTATAATAATCACGGTATGAGACTGCTTCCCAATTGTTCTTCCGCTTCTTCAAGCGCTTTACATGCAATGTCACTGGTGATTGCTTGTGAATTTGCAATTGCCTGATGAATGGCATAGATCGAAGGGCATCCTATTCTGAAAGGCTCATGCTTAAAGGTTTGGTTGGAATTCTGTATGGGTTCAAAAGATGAACCAAGTGTGGATGCAATATCAGAGAAAGTCCAGTGCGGTATTTTATCTTTGTTGAGATCATCGACATGATGAATATTTTGCAGCATTGACATGTCTTCATGTTCATTGACTGCATGATTGCTCTCTTCGATGGCTATGATTTCTGAAGCAATGACCTGAATGTCATCTTCTGTTTTGGGGGCAGATACTGCGGAATCACAAAATTGTATGGTTTGTATGATATGATGTACCGTTTTGTTAGTTAAATACTTCTGATCGGATTCGTTAATATCATATTCAAAGTGAAGTAAATTGTCCGTGATGTAAACTTTTGTATGTCCTGGCTCAATTTCGAGATTTGCTCTCGTGTTTTTGTCAAATACAAAATTCAGAACTTCAAGCTGCAATTCTGCATTTTCCGGAAAAAATGATAATAGTTCATTTTCTTTATTTTCCGGCAGAATACTGACGGCTTCCTCCAATGCATCAAAGCACAGATCGAGCGGTTTTCTGGCCGCGTTCCCAAGTATAACCACTTTGAGCAATTGGGCTGTAATTCTGTCCTCTGCGTTGGAGTTCAATTTCCAGCAGCTCGATATGACCGTAGGCTCGTTTTTGGAAGCAACATGTATCCAAAGGAGGCCGTCATCTGCAAAGCAGAATGATGGCTGCAGATCCCAATAGGTCCCGGTTTGTGGATGATAATCATCAAACAGTTCAGAGAGAAAACCTGTTTTGCATGCCAAATGCAGTCTTCTTAACCTCACTCTTTGACCAATTGGGGCTTCTGCGCAGAATTCCTTCAGGACCAGCTGATTCGAAAAGGCATGCTCCCGTATGACTGCGCAGCGCGTGGCATCTATGTATTCAATGTGGGGAGTGAGGTTTTCTCTGAGAATGGACATGGTGAATTAAATGAATAATGGACAATGAATAATGAACAATTGAATGACAGCTCTCAAAATATAGTTCTAAAGTATGGCGTTATTAAGCTTTAGAGATATATTCGTGTGTTGCAATTGAATTGCAAATTGATAACAACTCATTGTTATATAGAACATCATCTCCCTATAACTTTAGACTTTCACTTTAGTTTTGTCATTCAACTGCGCATTGCGCATTGCACATTGCTAATTGTTTACAAGTTTGCCTTCGACGTCTCTGATTTCGGGTTCGGGCAGTCCTAAATCCTTGATTTGTTCGAGGATGAGATTTTTATCGCCAACCAGAACGATGGTTGCCTGATCGAGCGTTGGGAATTCTTTGGCGATTGCATTGAATTTGTCGAGATCGTAGCTCTGCAGTTCACGAGCAAAGCCATTGATGGCATCGGTCGATTTTCTATTCAGGTACAAAGCCGCGATTGTCGCCAATACGCCCGATTGTGTTTCGAACGACTGTACGAGCTCTGATTTCCACGTCTCACGTGCTCGCTCGAATTCCTCCTGGGTGAAGTCGCCCTTGGGCAGACGATCGAGTTCGTAGATAAACTCTTTGAGTGCAGGGCCGGTCACATCGCTCGAAACGGCCGACGAAGAGAGCAGCACACCGGCATACTTTTGCGGTGCAACGGCCGAATTGGCACCATAGGAATAGCCTTTATCCTCGCGGATATTCTGCATTAGACGGCTTGTAAAGCTCCCGCCGAAGGGGATATTCACAAATTGCCAGGTGAGTGTTTTCATCGAAGTTGCCTGGATGGCAGGCTGGTAAATTCGGATGACGGTCTGCGGGGCATTGGGTTTGTCGACGATGGCGACCTTGAGTTTGTGTTCTGGTTCGACGGGTTTTGCGTCGACGTCGGCTTGCTTCTCATATTTCAGGCTGCCATAGCGGTCATTCAAAATTCGCTTGAGCTCTGCGGTTTCGATGTTGCCGACGGCGATAAAAGCCGCGCGGGATGGCGCAAATATCGACTGATAGCATGATTTGACATCCTCGATCGTCATGGATGTAATCGTCGAGATATAGCCGTCGACGGAACGGCCATAGGGATGATCGTCGCCAAAATAGGCGCGGTTCGAGGCGAGTTTTGAAATGGCATTGGGAGAATCTTCGCGCTGTTTGAGGCCATTGAGTATGATCTTTTGCAAGCGGTCGAAAGATTCCTGTGTAAAGTCGGGCTTGAGCCAGATATCGTTCATGATATCGAGGCTTTGCTCAAAAAACTGAGACAGCGACTGAACCGTAATTCCGGAAGAATCCTGTGTAACAAAGGGTGAAATCGTCGCCCCGAGGCTTTCGATATCATTTGAAAGCTGCTGTGCGGTTTTGCCGTTTGCGCCTTCTTTGAGCATGGCCGAAGTCATCGAAGTACGTCCGGATTTGTCTGCAGGATCGTCGGCTGCCCCATGATCGAACACGACGCGAAGGGTCATGAGCGGAATCATCGGGTTGTGGACGTACCAAACGGTCATGCCGTTGTTGAGCTCAAAAATTTCGGGCGTGGGATGCTGAAAGAGTTTGGCAGGCGGAATTTCGGGAAGATTAAAATCGGTGTTATTCATGGCAGTTTGCGTGGCAGAAACGGGATCCTGGGTGGGTTGTACAGATTTGCAGGCTTGCAGCAGCATGGTCGTAGAAAGTGCAGCAATTATCAGGAAAAACGGACGTCTCATTGTGCATCTCCCGGCTGTGCTTTGGGCATGACGATGAGTGTGCTTCGCAGGCTTTCGTCTTTAAAGAGTTTTTGCACGACTTCCATCATGCCGGCTGCTGTGGCATTGCGGTATCGCCGGAGGTCGCCGCCGGGGAAATCGGTCGATTTGGCATAAAAGAGATAGCTGTTAAAGTTGTCGGCACGCGTTCCGATGGACTGCATCTGCTTGACGAACTCCGTTTCGATGCTGTTTTTCGTTCGGTTAAACTCGCTATCCGTGACGCCGTTGTTCACGATATCCTTAAGTTCGTCGAGGATTTCAGCTTCGAGTGCTTCGACCGTCACGCCGGGCATGGGCATGGCATCGACGAGAAAGAGTGAAGCCAGGCCGGACATCTGGCCGCACGAAACATTGGATGCCATCTGTTTTTCGTACACGAGGCGGTTGACGAGTCGCGATGTCTGGCCTTTGCAAAGGATATTGGCAAAAATATCGAGTTCGGCGTCGCCTTTCTGCATGACAGCCGGCGAATGCCACACGAGCGTAATGCGCGGTACCTGAACATCATCCTCGACCGTGAGGCGCGCTTTGACAGGTTTTTGTACCTGAGGAATATCGGCGGTCTTGGGCTTGGGACGTGCCTGAATGGCGCCAAAATACTTGGTGACGAGTGCTTTGGCCTTTTCCGAATCGAAATCGCCGCCCACGACGAGCGTTGCATTGGCCGGAACATAATAGGTGTTAAAGAAATCGATGACATCCTGGAGTGAAGCCGATCGGATGTCTTCGACGGAACCGATGACCGGATGCGCATAGGGATGTCCTTCGGGATAGAGCGCGGTTGGCATTTCGAGTCAAATCTTGCCATAGGGCTGGTTTTCGTAGCTCTGTTTGCGTTCGTTCAAAACGACATCGCGCTGTTTGTCGAGTTTTTCCTGGGTCATGGCATCGGCCAGGTGCGCAAAGCGGTCTGCCTCGATAAACAGCACCGTCTCGAGCATATTTTCGGGCGCGACCGTATAATAATTGGTGACATCCTCGCGCGTCGAGGCATTGTTCGATCCACCGCCGCTTTCGAGCAGAATGTCGATATTGGGAACCTTGTCCGTGCCCATGAACATGAGATGTTCAAAGAGGTGCGCAAATCCCGTCCTGCCAGGCTGTTCATCTTTCGAACCGACGTCGAACCAAAGGTTGACGCTGATCATAGGCAGCGTGTTGTCTTTGAGCAGAAATACGCGCAGACCGTTGTCGAGCGTCATTTCTTCGAATGGAATGCGAATATCTTCCTGGGATTGGGTCATCGTTGTCTCCTGGGCCTGTGCATGGATGGGGGCAGCAAACGTTAAAGCCATTGCTGCTGCACAGAGATATTTGAGTAATTTCATTTTTGAAAAGTCCTTATTTTTTTAAGCTCCGTTCCCTGAGCGTGGATATGGGGCAAGCTTTGAGCTTAGAGCTTTGAGCTTAGAGCTTAGAGTTTATAGTGGAGAATGCATTTTATGGGGAACTATTCTTTTACCCGTAAGACACTTATCACGTCTAAAAGCTAAGCGCTACAAGCGATAAGCTAGATAAAAAGCTCTATGATACAATAGTCACAATTAAGGGATAGAGTTTAAATATTATTGAGGGCAGCGCTATTTGGCCGCACCTCGAAGGATTTTAGGATTCTATCGGGAATTTGTCACGCTAAAGAAACATCTGTGCGGCCAAATACGCCGCTGCTGCGCCGGCTATCTGCGATACGCCGGCGCGTGCGTATTGACGCAGGCAATAGCACGCGCCCAAAAGGCCGTATGGAGCACAGCGACATAGGCCGGTGCCGTGCCGCATTGCCGCAGGCAAAAGGCAGACTCACTAATTGCTTTTTAAAACTTCAAGTTTTGCAAGGGCTTCGTCAATTTGGATACCCGTCTTTGTCAGCTTTTGCTGGCATCGTTCGATAAGTACCGCTGCTTCGTTGACGTATTCGAGCATTTTGTCAATGTCGCAGTCCTTTTGATTCAGGCGTTCGACGATATCTCTGATGCGCTGGATGTCCTGATTGTACGAGGATTGTACGTTGTCGTCTGGCATGGTGAAGTCCTGATATGGAATGATAGGCAATAGAGGCGGTAGAGACATGTCGTGACACGTCTCTACCCGGGATTGTGTAGCTTTGTGATTGTGTTGACGGTGGCGCCGAGTTTTCCGTCGAGGAGGCGGATGGAGACGCTGTCGCCGTGGGTGATTTCTTCGACGCTCGTGAGTGGCGCGCCATCCTTCGAGATAGCGGCAAATCCGCGTTCAAAGAGTTTGGCCGGATTGAGGAGCTCAATCTTTTCTGTAAGCGTTTGCAGTTCTGTTTCGGCGCGGTTTTTCTGAGTTTGTACGCGTTCGGAAATGAGCGATGATGCGTGCTGGAGCGCCAAAAGTTCTTTGTCGATGCGCGTTTGCGAAACATTTTGCAGTTGGGCAATCAGTGTATTGAGGGTGTATTGCCGTTCATCCGTGATTTTTTCGCTGTTCTGGGCCAGTTGTGTGGCGAGGCTGTCGAGGACGCGCTGGTGGCTATGCAAAGTTTGCCGAACGTTGTCGCGGATTTGCGCAATGATCATCTGGTGGTCATTGTGTGCCTGGTTGAGACGATCCTGCGCATTAAAGCGAAGATCTGCCTTGAGTTGTTCGAGTTGTTTTTCTTCGTTGGCGCGTTTCTTTTGGATGGCGTTGGCACATGCGGAAGCCAGGGCATTCAGGTCGCTTTGAAATGCCTGCATTTTAAGTGCAGTCTGTGTTCTGATAAATTCCTTTGTATTTGTGAGGAAATTGCAGTGTTCATCGAGTTTGCGGATGAGCATTTCTGCTACGGCAGTCGGCGTTTTTTCGCGGCTTGCAATCTCATCGAGGACATTGCGGTCATTCTCGTGACCGATGCCGACGACAAATTTGAGCGGACTGCGGGCGATATATTCGGCGATTTTGAGATTGTTGAACCAATCGAGGTCGGTCATACTGCCGCCGCCGCGCACGATGATGCCCAGATCGAAGTTTTGGATGCCAATCTGTTGGAGATTGGTAAATTCCCTCAGAAACGAAGACTCGAGGTCTTTGCCCTGAACATTGACCGTGAATAGCGTGATTTTAAAGGGATAATCGGAGTTCCGCAGGCAGGTGATAAAATCGTTCCAGCCTTCTGCGCCGCGATTTGAAAAGACGGCAAGACGCAGTGGCAGGGTGGGCATGGGGAGCAGTTTGTTGGTATCGTGTATCCCCATGGCAGTGAGCTTTTGCTCGATTTCATATTTCTTTTTGAAGAATTCGCCTTCTGCGAGGTTTTCGTCGATATTGAGGATGTTGAAGCTAATATCGCTTTTGCCTGCATAATACTCAATCTTTCCGTATGCCCGGATGAGTGTGCCATCTTCAATTTTAAGATTTTTCAGATCAAACTTTGCTTTAATCGGATACCAATTGTTGAACCATATTTTAGCGTCCAGTATGAGCTTATCTTTAATCGTTTCGTTAGCACTTTGAACGAGTTGAAAATACAAAGCCTTATTTCCGGGTTTACTAGGCTTAAGACCGGAAATTTCTCCTTTAATCCAGAAATATTCTGGGAAAGCATTGCGGATTCTTTTGCTGATAAGTTCGCAGATTTCCGGGATGGAATAGGTCTTTTCGAGACTATCGAACATTTGCGGCGTTGCTGCAATTTGGGGCTGTGGTGCGGGCGTTTGCTTCGCAGGAGATATAGACTGGACGCGGTAATCGGCAGTTTGCGGTCCTGATTTTATAATAAATTCTGTATATCCGACATTATCCAAAAGCCTGCGCACATTTTTGAAGCCATCTTTAGGCAATGCCCAGTAGGGGCGCGCGACGCCTCCTTTTTTTAATTCAATGACTTCAGCACCTGCATCCTGCATATTCAGTATGATCCCCATATCGTTTGACATGGCAATGACCCAGCGTTCATGTTCCTGCTGGTACATATAATATTTGGGGGATGCTTTGTCGGATGGGGACATGACTGTATTAATTCGGAATTCGGAATTCGGAATTCCGAATTATCAATGCATTCTAAAAGACTATTCCTAAAGAGCGTTGGTGCATTTTGACTTTAGGGTTTTACTTCGGAATTGTCATCTCAATTGTGCATTATGCATTATGCATTATGCATTAATTTATCCTTGTTACAATAAAACGATATTGCACGTAAATCTTAATTTTGCTAAACAAAGTATTGGTTTTGTTGCCGGGAATTTTTCCGGTTTTTTAAGAGTGATTTTGGACAAAGGATATTTGTAGGTACATGAGGCGGCGTCAGACAGGTCCCGGAGCCCCGGGCGATGATAATCAGTATAGAATTAACCACCAGATTCGCATTGCACAGATTCTCGTTATTGGTCCCGAAGGGGATAAACTCGGTATCATGACACCGGACGAGGCACGATCCATTGCAACAGAGCATGGGTTGGATTTGGTGGAAGTTGCTCCGAATGCTAAGCCGCCTGTTTGCAGAATTATGGATTTTGGTAAGTTCCGTTATGAACAGGCCAAAAAAGCTGCAAGTTCCAAGGCTGCAAAAGTCGATCTCAAGGAACTGCGCCTGCGTCCCAAGACCGATGATCACGATATGGAAACGATGGTGCGCAAAGCCAAGGGCTTTATTGCACACGGTGACCGTGTGCGTCTGGTCATGCGTCTGCGAGGCCGTGAACAGTCACATGCTGAACTGTGGCTCACCAAAATGGAAGAAATCATCGGTTTCTTTACAGACTGCGCTCAGGTTGCTCAGCCTGCAAAAATTGAGGGCAAAATGATTACAGCGACCATCGAGCCACTCAACAGTTCCGATAAATCGGATAAATCCGATAAAGCCGAAAAGGCCGAAAAGCCTGCGGCACCTGCTGAATCTTAAAAAAGAGCGCCGAAAGGCGCTTTTTTTTATGTGTATAATTTTTGACAAACGGATTTGTCTTCAATGCGCAATTGGCAATGCGCAATGCGCAATTATGGATGCCAATTCACAGAAACAGCATTTGTTCGTTGGATTGGCAATGCGTTGGTGAATTTGGTTTTTACAAACGGATTTGTTCGCAGCGAACCTTCAATGCGCAATTGGCAATGCGCAATGCGCAATTATTCAGGCATTCTCAATGCGATTTCTAAAGAATATTGTTTCTTTAGCTTCAGAGTTTAACTTT
>JAGACY010000038.1 GCA_017613855.1 Pseudomonadota bacterium | reverse complement strand
AATTAATGATAATATTTATTTGTATAGTCATTTTAATCAACCGATAAATGAATGGGATGTAAAAAATGTAAGAAGGATGAGTGATATGTTTTTGAATGCAAAATATTTTGATCAGAACTTGGATGATTGGAACGACAAACTCTCAAATGTTACTACAATGAGTAACATGTTTAGAGGAGCAATTAATTTTTATCAAAATTTAAGCAATTGGAGAGTTAGCTCAAAAGAACATATAGATATGTTAAAAAATTCTGCAATGGAACATAATTGTTCTTATTGGCCATTGGATATTCAGAATTCATGTAATTAATTTCTTTTATTTATCTCTACGTTCTATATATTCATATTAACATTTATTCCTCCCCCCTCTCTCTTCGCCATTGCCTAATGGGCATGGCGTCTATGAGGGAATATCGTAATTCTCCTGTTCGAGATGGATGTTGTCATTAGCTGTGGATCGCCTACGCGGCGAGTGGTTAAGGGGGCGCCGCTCATATAGGGAATACATGCACCCATACACAGTCACTTGATAGCCACGTTGTTTTTTTTCGCATGATTTGCAAAAACAGCAGCCGCACGCGTATTGCCGAAGGCAATAGCGAGCGGCCAAAAGGGCGCAACGCCGCATGGCGTAAGCCCGACAGGCGCGGCGTATTTCGCATGTAGAGACGTTTTACGGAACGTCTCTTGGCGAAATAGCCAAGCAACATAATTAAAGGGCTAAAAATTTAACACCACGTTCACCTTGGTATAGAATATCCTGGTCACATGATGTGGCACGTGCAAGCAAAGGAGAATGCGATGACTGCACCGGAAAAACGTGATTGTCCCGAGTTTATTACGAATCCCCGAAAATTTCATTTGTTGGGGTGCTGCGGAACCGGCATGGGTGCGCTGGGTGTCCTTTTGTGCCAGTCGGGTTATGAGGTGAGCGGCTCGGATATTGGATTTTATCCGCCCATGAGCGATATTTTGGCGCGCAGTGGGATTAAGACCATGGAAGGTTGGAAGCCGGAGCATCTGGACGGGCTCGATCCCAAAGATACGATTGTTGTGGTCGGGAATTTCTGCCGACGCACGAATGAAGAATGCATCGCTGCGATGGAACGCGGATTCTCGTGCATTTCGCTGCCCGAGACGCTGTATCATTTTTATTTGAAATCGAGCGCTCATCGCATTGTCATTTCGGGAACCCACGGCAAAACCACGACAAGCTCGCTCACTGCCTCGATTTTAGACCATGCCGGGATCGATCCGTCGGTATTTATCGGTGGTGAAGTGCTGGCGTATGGCTGCGGTGCCCACAAGGGAAATCAGGATTATTTCATCATTGAAGGGGACGAGTACGACACCGCATGGTTCGATAAAGTTCCCAAGTTCTGGCATTATGCGCCTAATTTGCTGTGCATCAACAATATCGAGTTCGATCATGCCGATATTTATAAAGATCTTGAGGAAATCATCGGCGTTTTTGAAAAGCTCGTGCGCGACATGGGCCCAAATGGCGTCATTTGTTACAATGCCGATGATGACAATGTCTGCCGCGTGATCAAGTCTGCATCCTGCAAGTGCATTGGGTTTAGTCTGAACGGAAAAGGCAGTTACCATGCCGAAAATGTCGTCATGCATGACGGCGGTCTGAGCCTCGATGTTGTCGATAACGCAGGGCAATTGCTCGTTCACGTCGATTCACCGATGACGGGGCGGCACAATGCCTACAATTTGACGGCAGCTTCGGTTTTGGCGCATCAGCTTGGTGTGAGTGCAGATAAAATTGCTTTGGGACTGGCGGAATATCGCGGTGTCAAGAAACGCCAGGAATTGATTGGCGTCGTCAAAGGCGTGACGATTTACGACGATTTTGCCCATCATCCAACTGCGGTTCGCGAGACGGTGCGCGCCATTCGTGCGCGCCATCCGCACAACCGGATTTGGGGCATTTTTGAAATGAAAAGCAATACGTCGCGGCGCGCGGTATTTCAGCATGAATATCCCGTGGCGCTTGCCGAATGCGACGAAATCATTTTGAGTGCGCCTTATAAAAAGGATGATTTGCCACCCGAGCAGCTCATCAATATCCCGAAGGTCGTCGAGGATTTGAATGCTATGGGAAAACATGCGCAGCTCATCCCTGAAGTCGATGATATCGTTTCTTATCTCGCTAACCATTGCAAAACGGGCGATATCGTACTAGGAATGAGTGGGAGTGCCTTTGGTGGTTTGCATCGTAAACTGAAAGCTGTACTGGAATCGGAAGGATAGACATGCCGGAAACCACACAGTTCGAAATTCTCAATCGCGTCGATGTCGGCGGTATGGCGGAAATATTCCGTGCGCGCAATCTGAACACGGGTCAGATTATGGCAATTAAGCGCATATTGCCTTCGCTTGCGGAGCAGCCGAATTTCGTCAGCATGTTTGTCGATGAGGCTTCGGTTTGTCTGGCTCTGCATCATCCCAACATCGTGCGTGTCGACCAAATCGGGCTCATGGATAATGCGCTGTTTTTGTCGATGGACTTTGTCGATGGTATGAATCTGCGCGAGGTTCTTAGCTTTGCCAACCAGTACCAGTTCCAGATGCCGGTACATGAGGCGCTTAGAATCGCGATTCTTGTGCTCGATGGTTTGGAATATGCCCACCATTGTACCAATGACAATGGTGAGCCTCTCAATCTGATTCACCGCGATGTTAGCCCACCCAATATTCTTTTGGGTTACAACGGCGATGTAAAAATCACAGATTTCGGCCTTGTTAAATCGAAATCTCAGATTTCTCGCACGGTTCCCAGTCTGATCAAGGGCAAATTCAGCTATTTGTCGCCTGAAGCCGCTTATGGTGAAAGCATTGACCATCGCAGTGATATTTACGCGGTAGGCATTATATTGTGGGAAATGCTGACCTCGAGGCCGCTGTTTAACGATCCGGTCGAGATGAAAATCCTCGATTTGGTGCGTAAATCCATCGTTCCGTCGATTACTCAGTATAACTCTCATGTCACGCCCGATCTCGAGGCTATCGTTCGCAAGGGGCTTGCGCGAAATCGAGCCGATCGCTACCAGAGTGCAAAAGAATTTGCCGATGCTCTGCGCGGTTATATGAACCGGCTTGGCAATCCGCCCTCGGAACTTGGCGAGATTATTGCGAAAATCAAGCCGCCTCAATATCATGATGATGATTTGCCGCCACAGCCGGCTCCCGAAGGTGCCACCGCTGCCGACGATGATGTCAAACCGCACACGCGAAGTGAGCTCATTCCGATTGATGCTTTACAAAAAGCAGCCGAAGAAAGCGATATGCTTATGGCGGATGCCGATGGTGTGCCGAAACAGATCGATGACAGTTGGGACAATGACGAAACGATTGAAATGCCTCGCGTGGATGAAGGGTTCCATATCTCTAAGAAAGCCTGGATTTGTATCGGATCTGTCATTGTCATTCTGGCGGTTCTGCTCATTGTTTTGTTATGTATGGATTAGCGCTGGCTATTTCGGCTGCGCCTCAATACGCCTCGCGCCGTGCGCCTATGTCCTTCGGTCATACGGCGCACGATATTTTTTGTGAAAATGTCGATTCCCGATTGTCATGAAATTATGCGCATCCACTCGGAATGCGTTTACCAAAAAGCTTTGAGTCTGGCAGAACACAGCCGTTACGCCGATGCCATTGATTATGTTTTTTTGCGCGAAGCTGCCATGCTCCACGATTACGGTATTCTTTGGGTCAATGCGCCCGATATTGGGTGCCTGGGCACAGAACCCTACATGCGTCATGGCCTTTTAGGTGCGGAATATCTGCGTAAACTCGATCGCATCAGATATGCGCGCCATGCCCGCGTTTGCGAACGCCACATCGGCAGCGGCCTGACTGCACAGGAAATTGTCGACGGAAAAATGCCGCTTCCTGCAAGGGATTTTTTGCCCGAGACTTTCGAAGAAAAGCTGATTACCTATGCGGATAATTTTTACAGTAAAAATCCTGCATTTCTTCGCGAAGAAAAATCGTGGGATTCTCTGTGTAAAAAATATGAACGCTTTGGTACAGCATCTCTCGAACGCTTGATTGCACTGCATGAAATGTGGCAGCCTGTATTTAGTTAGCAGTTAGCAGTTAGCTGTTAGCAGTTAGCAGTTGTGTCATTCACTATTCACTATTCACTGCCTTTAAAATCAAAAAAAAATGATTTTTTAGTCATAACCATGAGAATACCCAAATAATTGCGCATTGCACATTGCGAATTCAAAAACGAGTGAATACGTAATAGTGAATAGTGAATAACATTTCCCATTTTCTCTTTAGCTTTAGATCATAACCTTAGGCATTGTCATTCAATTCCGCATTCCGCATTGAAAGGGGGGGGCCAAAATGACATTCACCATAACACCCAAAGAACTCGAACATATCATTGAAATCAGACATCATCTGCATCGTCATCCCGAGGTTTCATGGCATGAAATCGAGACGACGAAATATATTCGCGAGTGTTTGTCGCAGATAGATGGGGTTGAAGTGCTCGAAATGGGATTGAATACCGGCGTTATTGCCAGAATTGAAGCTTCAAATCCCGGCAAATGCGTGGCTCTTCGAGCGGATATCGATGCACTTCCACTGGATGAAGCATGGGAATCGCCCTATAAAAGCCAAAAAATAGGCTGTGCTCATGGGTGCGGACACGATTTTCATACCTCCTCGCTCATAGGTGCAGCCAAAATACTCGCCAGAACGCGCGATGCCTGGAAGGGGAGTGTGATTTTGATCTTTCAGCCGGCCGAAGAAACGACCGATGGTGCGCAGGAAATCATTCGAACCGGCGTGTTTGAAAGATATCCGATCGAGGCGATCTTCGGATTGCACAACCGTCCCGAGGTCGAGACCGGCAAAGTCGTGGTAAAACCTGCGCCTTTGATGGCTGCAAAATATAATTTCAGAATTGTGGTTCATGGGGTAGGCGGGCATGGTTCAATGCCGCATAAATGCATTGATCCTATCGTATGTGCTGCAGGCATCGTTCAAAATGTACTCACCGTGGGAAGCCGGAACATCGACCCCATGAAATCACTCGTACTTTCGATATGCTCCATTCATGGGGGGACGCCGGACAATCTCATTATGGATAAAGTCGAAATGACGGGGAGCATGCGCTATCTCGATCCGGAAGTGGGTGATCGTGCCCTCGAAAGACTTAAAAATATTGTACAATTTACGGCACAAACCTTTGAATGTACGGCAGATTTTGAAATTGTCGAATCGGTGCATGCCGTCATTAATTCTCCCAAGTTGCTCGATATCGCGCAAAAGGCCGCGCATGCATCACTTGGCCCGGATGCCATTGTCGAATCCCCCAGTTGTCTGGCAACTGAAGATTTTGCCGAATACATGCAGATCGTCCCCGGATTCTTTTTCTGGCTTGGCAACCGCAAACCGGGAGAGGAGGTCTACTCGTGGCACAATGCGAAGTTCCATGCGGATGATGATGCCCTCAGATATGGCTGTCAGCTATTGGCCAATTGTGCCGCACTCTATGAGTGAGAGGTTATCATTATTATTTAACCGGGGCTCTGCCCCGGACCCCGCCAAAGGACTAAGTCCTTTGGAATCCACAATCTTTTTATTGTGAATGTTGGCATTATCGCAAACCGGTGCGAAATGGGGCCCCACCCCCATTCCGAACCAAAACATAACTATTTTTTATGTTTAGCGTGTGCAAATACATATTCAATAGTTCAAGGTTGGATAGACCAGTAGTAACACATCTTCGCGATAATCTTCGATGATTGTAAGGCTATCGCCGTCGCATTCGAGAACGTTGTCCCCGATGGCATCGAACAAAGCTTCATTCATTGTGTCGGCAACAATCGAAACCATGAGGTGATGGGATGCAATGAATGCATTCACAGGCTCGTCGTTGAGCAGCATTTTTAAAATCTGCAAATGGATTGAATCCAATGCGATAGAAGGCGGTATATCATTATGATTGAAGGAAGCAGGCTCGATATCGGTTGTATTCGGCGCCGTTTGATCGACGGTTTCTGAAGGTAAATCCAGCGTTTCTACTTCTGTATTTAAGTCGGTCTGATCTTCATCGAGCTCATCCTGAGTCAACAGGCTGTCTCGGGTGGCACAGGCATCGTTTCGAATTTTATCGAGCTCCGAGAAGTTGATATTAATTTTGGGTTTGGCTGCCTCCAATTTAGCCTGTTTATCTGCTCGAATGACGGCTTCAATATAAGGAGCAACCCATGCTTCTTCGGGTTTGGCGCGCAAGGTATGGCCGGCTTTGAGGTATATCCGAAGCTGTCTGTCTGCTTCGTGCAGGATAGACGCCAGGCGCTTTTGGTCGCAGTAGATACTCTGATAGGCATACTCCGTCCATGTTCCGTCTTTAAAAGTATATTTTCTGCATGGATTTAATACATATTCGAATGAGCCTGTTTCTGGTGCCAGATAGGGTTGATTTGTATTTTTAGGGGTGAACAGAGGTATGTCTGGTTTCACGATGCGCAGGATTTCTTCGGTTTCTGGTTGGGATTTATCCCAATAGACGGCATTTCCCAAAGGAAACCATTTGGAAGCAATGCAACGTCCGAAGCAGGATGTAAATATATCTTTTTCTTTTTGAAAGTAATTTTGTGATAAATATTTCCAGAACTCGGCGAAAAGATGTTTAGCCTCAGCAGCATCTTTAGAAACTGCGGCAGAAGAAGTGAGTTTATTGCCGGACATTCGGGATAAAGCCACAAAAATTTCTTCGTCGGAATGTTCCGTTGGATTCTTCAATATATCGAGGGCCTGGTCATTGCCGAGCAGATCAGAATCTGTATATTGCAATACCGTTTCGAGCGGCATCCTGTGGATGACGGAAAATTCAAGCATCCATTGGTGCAATTGTTTTCGCATGGATTCTTCGCCAATCCCCGAGTCGAGAAAACCTATTTCGAAATCTTTCATACGTTTAAGGCTGTCCAAGGGGGACTCGGTTCCGATTTGATTGAGCAATTCATAGATATAAATATATGCCAGGGATGTACATATAAATGGATAGCTGCCCTTTCTGACGCTGGTACGCCATGTAAAGTAGCCTCTCAACTGTTCGACATTCAGATCATGATAGGTTGGAAAATAGAATTTTAGAATGCCATTCCAGGGAGCGTCGTCTTCGTAATCCTGCATGAACATGCCCTGAGTGTAGAAATTCTTGCATTTCTTCAGGAATGTACCGTCCTTTTTATCATACAGCCGCATCATTTGGCGGATTTTATCAGGCGGTGCATTGGATTTAATTTCCTGAGTTTTGCGCCATTGGAGGAGGTCATTCTGCTTTGGCAGGGCCGTATCCTGATAAGCAGAATCCGGGATAATGGGCGTGCTTTGATAAGTTGTATTCGGGGCGATTGGGGTATCCTGGTACGTTTTGGGGGGCGTATTTGAGGAAGGCGCAGGAATGAAGGAAGATCCGCGTTGAATCGCGTTTTTTTTGTTATCCTGTTTGATGGCACTGTCGAATAAAAAAAAGACGAGCCCTGGGTCTGTTCGGTTGCCGATGCAGACACCAAGCCAGCCAAAGCCATGCATTCGGAAAGGATAGGACAGATAAGGTCGTTTAAAACGATATATATTATATTGGCCGCATTTGATATCGCATCGTTCGATTTCCGTTCCGGATTCGGAATCCCATTGGCGCATCAAAAGGGCAACCCATTTTCCCGTTTTGGGGTTGATGAGTACAGAGCTGCCCGGATATTCAGGCCATTTGTATTCTTCCTGAATCTGATATTTATTTTGGGCGTACTGTACGAGATCGGAAAGGTTCATTTTGAATGCGGAATGCGTAATGCGGAATGCGGAATTATGATTGCCATGAGAGGACGCGTTTTTTCATGCCTTCGATATCGAGGACACCGTATGCAAAGCCTTTGCGGACCAGTTCTTCGGGGATGTATTCGTCGTATTTATCAAAGACAGGCACTTCATTGGGGTAGACGAGTTCGAGCGGATCGAATGTTTTAGCGGCTTCTTCTGCTGTGATTTGGTAAAACTCCTTTTCGGTGACCTGCATGGTGAATTGCATGTAATAAGGGCGTGACGGACTTAGGCCTTTGAGCTGCAGTCGTGTACCACAGCGGACTTTGAGAAAGCGCTCGAGTGCCAGGAATGCATAGCTGCCGAGCCATGGGAAAAGTGCCCACATTTTCCCGCCGAGATGTACGAGCGGGCGTTTAGTCATTTCGGCCATTTGAGCTGTTTCGCGGGCTTTTTTGAGTCTGCACACGGCGTGTTTCATTAAGTAGGGGTATACTGTTTGCTCGGTGAGAACCGTGCGCATGCGTTCGAGAATGCGGGTATGAATGTCGCCGGCAACATCGCCGAAATAGGCAGGAATATTGCCTTTGACGAGCGTACAATAGACTTCCCGGCGTTTGTGATCGACTTCATCGACGACCCAGACGCGTCCGGCAATGGCGATTTTGTCGCCCACCGGCGGTGGTTTGACGATTGTTCCGAGTTCCTGCGAATCTGCTCGCACTGAGTATTCGATGTTTTCCTGGAAAACCGCGTAAAATTTATAGTTATTGATGACCCTTTCGCCAGCAAGACCAACAATGAGGCCGCCATTTTCGGTTTGAGCAATATGGTCTATCTGGATGAGATGGCGCAGCAGAATGCGGAAATCATCTTGTGTAATGCGATGAAAATACGAGAGCGGCAGTACTCTCGATGCCAGTTCGGCGGGTGTCATTTCACCGCATGATCCCAATGTACTCATGGTCTGATGGTACAATAAACTGAAGGGCAGGCGGTCGGTTCTCGGGGGTTCGACGAATCGTTCTTCGATATATAATTGTACGAGTGCGATACCCTGAATGAGATACCATGGAATCATATCGGGCATCATGGCGCGGGCTTCGGGATGATCCTCGCGCATGACGAACCACATTTCGGCGGGATTGCCGCGTCTTCCGGTACGCCCCATGCGCTGCAGAAATCCTGAGACCGTAAAGGGGGCATCGATCTGAAAAGCACGTTCGAGTCGCCCAATGTCGACGCCGAGTTCCAGAGTTGCAGTAGCACAGACAGACATGCGTGAATCATCATCCTTCATGTCTTCTTCGGCACTTTCGCGGTATGAAGCAGACAGATTGCCATGATGTATTAAGAATCTGTCGGGTTCATGATTGACTTCGCAGTATTGTCGCAGATTCTGGCAAACCGCTTCGCATTCTTCGCGGGAATTGGTAAATATAAGGCACTTTTTACCTTTGGTGTGCTCAAAGATATAGCCCATGCCCGGATCGGTTGCTTCGGGCGCTGTATCGGTTGGGAGTTCCAGAGCAGATGCAGTCTGGGAATTGATATCATTACTATCATCCGCCTGTGGGGGCGTGTTATAGAAGTGTTCCATCGAAAGCCGCCAAACATCTTTTTTTGCGTCAATTCTGGGAATGACGGTTCTTTTGCCGCTTCCGGCAGCCAGGAAATGACCGGCGGCTTCGGGATTGCCGATGGTGGCAGACAGTCCGATGCGGCGGGGATTGCATCCGGCCAGCCGGCATAAACGTTCTATGAGGCAAAAGGTTTGTCCGCCGCGGTCACCGCGCAGCAGGGAATGAATTTCATCAATGACAATGAAACGCAGATCGCCAAAAAGCGATGGAATTTCCATGTGTTTATTGATCATCAATGATTCGAGCGATTCCGGGGTGATTTGAAGAATTCCGGATGGTTTGCGCAGCAGCTTTCGCTTTTGGGATTGTGGAACATCGCCATGCCATCTGGACACGGCGATGCCTGCTTCTTCGCACAATTCCTCGAGTCGGCCAAACTGGTCATTGATGAGTGCCTTGAGCGGTGCAATATATAAAACACCCACCGATGATGGAGGCGTTTCGTCGAGCAGGGTTAAAATCGGGAAGAAAGCGGCCTCTGTTTTGCCGGAGGCTGTGGATGCCGTAAGTAAAACATTGTCATCTGTATTGAAGATGGCATCTCCCGCTGCATTTTGCACCGCGCGCAGCGTCTGCCAGCCGGATCGATAGATATAATCCTGTATAAATGGTGAATATCGATGAAATGTATCCATGATTTTCAGGTGCTTTGTAAAACCCGGATTATGTGAGTTTACCTCTACATGGTCAATCGCGGAGGCCGTAAACTAGGTATCTATATGTCATAGATGGCGAGCAATGGCACCTAAAAAAAACGATGGCGTATGGTCGCAGACCATAGCCATCGTACGGAGGCGTATCGGCGTGAGCCGATAGCCGAAGTAGCGCGCCGCAGGGGCGGGAAATCCCGGCCCAAGGCGTGTATATATCAAAAAAAATCTTTACTTTTTCTGCATGAGTCTGACGCCATAGAATCCGCCAAATTCATTGAATTCAGAATCTGAGTCGACCATCATTAAGAATTTTTTGTCGTTCATTTCAATCATATAACTGCTAATGTTCGCTTCTTTGAGTTCTGCAGCTGTCATCTCTTTGCCGCTCATGGCATGTGAGAATTTAGCGCCTTTTTCGGCGAGTTTATCCATGATGAGGTCGCGGCAGGCAATGCTCTCTTCTTTGGTGGTTAAATGATCCTGATAGAAGCTGATTTTCATGGTGCCGCCGTTGGCGCCTTCGGACATGGAGACGGCGCGGACATTATCGTTGACTTTGAGATCTTCGGCTTTGAGTCCGAGTGAATCGAAACTGCCTTTGAATTCTTTATTTTGGTTGATAGGATTGAGTGAAATATTCAAATTGTAGTTGATAAAGTACTGATCGCCTTTTTCAGTCACTGTAAACGCAGGATTGGGATTATCTGCATAATATTCGAATTCCATATCTTGTTT
>JAGACY010000292.1 GCA_017613855.1 Pseudomonadota bacterium | reverse complement strand
GGGAAATAGAAGATGATTATGATAAAAATGATTACGGTGGATACTATAATTCTGAAGGAGAATTCGAAACATTATTAGGATATGGTGAATGTAAGAAAATAAACTATCATTATGGTAACTGTCTCTGTGGCACGCAGGAAATGAGCTTTAAAGATGCAGAGCATTATTCCTGCGAACTGGGGCTTGCCTGGCGATGCCAAAAAGAGAGTTGTGCCTGCGGGGGTATTCAGTGCAAAAAGAATCAGATTTGTTTAAAACCTGGTGTATGCAGCCAATGATTTGGGGGTTATACAGACAACTGCGCAATCATATAACCGACGGAATAAAGATCTGTTCTCGCCGTTGGTGCAGCCACCTCATGCCAATCACGCGCCGTATGCGCATCGCGCATAGGCGCGTGGCGAAGGCGTATCGGTCAGAGGCCGAAAGCCGAAGCAAAAAAATAATAAGCTTACAAAAAAATCGCTAACCGCTCACCGGAATATGCATCCCTTTGAGTGCTTCCAGAATTTGCGGACGAACTTCGGACGGGAAACACAGCCTCGCTACTTGTGAGTGGATTTTGGTCAACATATTCACAATGGGGCTGGCATCCTGAATCGAAACTACTTCGCCGGATGGCTGTTCGATGCGAATATCGGGATTGGCATGACCCGAAGACGCCTTTGTTTCGAAAAACGGCAGCAGAGGCGCAGATTCGGGTGAATAGGGTGCAAATGCACGATTTACCGTCGTATCGAGCGATAAGTAATACTTTGGAGAATAACCCAATTTCTGTACGACATCTTCGAGAACGTGCCAGTTCGTTCGAATAATGCCTCGGAAATCATCCGGAATTTCGACCGTTTTAAAGAATTGGCGTTTTAGGAGATGGCTCGACAAATCGGACAGAATGCGATCGCCCGAGTCGCGCCAGAGATCGATGGCTGCCCAGGCGTGGGCGTCGTGGACGCGCATACACAATTTGGGATCGACCCGACGCTGAGCCACACAATCGCGCAAGAGCGTACCCATGCGGCCAACCTCAAACACACTCGTATCCCCGGCCGTCGCCAAATCGGCCACACGCATGAAAACCGCTTCGAGGAGCTTTTCTGCGCCGCGCACCGTTTTGTGATGGTACACCTGCTGATACATGTGATAACGGCTAATCAGGTACGTCTCGACAGCATGAATCGCACGATACCCAACAATAATGCCCATATCATCATGATCAAGCATTTCGAGAATGCGATCCATGTCGTACAGATAATTCTTAATGCCGGTCATATAGCCGTCGCGCAGGATGTAATCCATGCGGTCGGCGTCGAGCTGACTCGAAATAATCGGATGGTACCAGGCATGGCATTCCTGGGCGATGCATTGGAAAACGCGCTCGGGCATTTTTGGGTCAAAGTCATGCAAAATGCGATAAACATCGCCCGACTCATCCATAATATAGGCGCACGTCATCGACTCATGGTCGAAATGGCAAATCTGCGAGATACCCGATTCGAATGCATGACTGAATGCCGCATGCCCGACATCGTGCAGCAATCCCGCAGCCCGCGTCACCGCGCGATCAAACGGATCACCTTTTGGGTTGGCACTGTCAAAAATCCGCTTCGCAATGTGCTGAACTCCAACCGAATGGCCAAACCGCGAGTGCTCCGCACCGTGATACACAAAATTGGCCAGCCCGAGCTGCCGCACATAACGAAGCCTCTGCACGACTTCCGTATCGATTAGCGAGAATAACATTCTGTCAACATCATCCGCCAAATTGAATTGAATGACGTTGTGAATCGGATCCCGAAACAATTTTTCTCTGCTTTTTTCTGACATTTGTTTGCCTATTTTCCGTGGGGGTTCACTACTAAATTCTACCGGGGCTCTGCCCCGGACCCCGCCAAGGGACTTTCAGTTCGCAATATCAAATGCGCTTCGTTTCCCGCGCCTATCGGCGCTCCAACTTGTGCATTTGATTTGCTCACTGTCACCTCAATTCGCACCGTTCACTGAACGCTGCTCTTTTCGGCGCCTTGGATCCCATAATTTTCTAACTGATTAATACTTACGTCTTAGTGCGAAATGGGGCTCCTCCCCCATTCCGAACCATAACATGGCGTTTTCTTATGTTTAACGTGTTTAGAAGCATTTTCACTGATAATAGTCAAGGAAAGGGCTGAACAATGATGCCCATATTTATTCTATACGATACAAATCTTGAAATATGGTATAGGAATTTTGAAATTGGCAATGCGCAATGTGCAATGCACAATTGTTTTTGAAGTGTAAACCTGTCTCTGTTATCAAAAATAATCCGATATTCTTTAGGAATAACCTTAAGAATTCCAAGATAATTGCGCATTGCGAATTGCGAATTGCGCATTAAATAAAGGAGTTTTCTTAAACATGCTCGATTTCCTCAATTCATTGGGCGTCGTCATCTGGGACTTTGACCCAACATTCTTCTCGATTGGCCCCATCACTGTTCGTTATTACGGTATTCTCTTTGCTCTGGCACTTGCCGTGGGATACATGACCATTCGGTGGCGTTATAAAGAAGAGGGCGAAGACCCTGAAAAAGCCTCCAACTTTGCATTCGCCATCATCATTGCCATTATCGTCGGCACACGCCTGTTCCATTGCTTTTTCTACGACTGGGATTATTATTCACAGAATCCTTTTGAAATCATCAAATTCTGGAAGGGCGGACTTGCCAGCCATGGTGCTGCATTCGGTATTATGGCTACCTGTATTTGTTACGACTATTTTTGGCGCAAAGTTCCTGTGCGCATCAGTGTCGACCGATTGGCATACTGCATTCCGTTTGCCATGATTTGTGTGCGACTCGGGAACTTCCTCAACTCTGAAATTGTCGGTGCCCCTTGTGATGAGAATTCACCGCTCGCCTTTATCTTTACTCGCGTGGACGGCATTCCTCGCTATCCATCGCAATTGTTCGAAGTCGGTATGGGCGTCATAGCGGGTCTCGTTTTGTTCGGAACGTACTATTACTATAAAAAAGTACGAAAGACCCAATTGCCGCTGGGCATGCCCACCTCGATGATTCTCGTGCTCTATTTTGCCATGCGGTTTTGCGTCGAATTCTTCAAAGAATATCAGGTTGCAGAACGCGTTGGCGGCCTAAGGGAAGGCCAGATTCTGAGCATTCCATTCCTTGCCATCGGTTTGATTGGCCTCGGAATTTCTTTGTTCGGTCCATGGAGAAAGCAGTTTGCAGCCGATTATCTTACCAATCACCAGATTAAAAATGCATCTGCTGAAGAAACTGTAAAAGAAACAGAAACCAAAGAAATCAAAGAAGAAAAAGTGGAAGCTAAGGAAGAAAAAGCCAAAGAAGAAAAAGAGGAAGCTAAGGAAGAAAAAGCCAAAGAAGAAAAAGAGGAAGCCAAGGAAGAAGAAAAAGTCGAGGAACTTTCTTACGAGGAACTCGAAGATCTGTATAAAAAATTCAAGAAGTAGTCTTCCTGACAAGCAAACTATCGATTTTGAGAGCCCTATACGAAATAGGGCTCTTTTTTTTTGCTGTTTTTCATTTTTTTTGGCCGTTTTTTGAAAAAAACGCCCATATATAAGTGAACCATACATGTCACAGAGACTCTGGCTTTCTCTGGGTTGTCAAGCACTCATGGCATGTCACTGGGGATGGTCGTACATAACGGGGCCCGCATACAATGCATCCGTCCTGACGAGGATATTGCATTATCCGGGCAACGGCTCCAAGCAAATCAACACTGGAAGTCTGTCATGATGTAAAATATCGTGACCTGATTGAAGTGTGCCCAGTTATGCGCGACTGGTGGAGGCGGCGGGCGGGAGGGG
>JAGACY010000291.1 GCA_017613855.1 Pseudomonadota bacterium | reverse complement strand
GGCGCTATATGCATAGCCGTGGGCACCACACAGGTGCCCACGGGATGGTGCGGCGTATGCGCATCGCGCATAGCCACACGCAGGCCGTATTGCCCGTAGGGCAAAAGGCCCGCCCCAAGGCAACGTTACAAAAAATTGACAATAACGGCACGACGGTATTATTATCATTTACTTGGGTAACTTTAAGTTTACCGCATGGTTTACATTCAATTCCCCATGCATTGGGGCTATATTAATACGGAAATCGATACGCAATGTCATATAATCCAGGTGATGTTTTAAAAGAGAAATATGTCATCAAGGAAGTTCTCGGCCAGGGTTCAATGGGCGAGGTTTATCGCGCGGAGCATGTGACAATCCATCGTCAGTTTGCCATCAAGCTCATGCACGTACACATTGCCGAAAGGGCCGATTCGCTGGCACGATTCAGGCGTGAGGCAAGTGCTGCGGCATTGCTTGAGCATCCGCATATTTGCCAGGTGACGGATTTCGATTCTACCGAAAACGGCGATTTTTATCTCGTCATGGAGTACCTTAAGGGGGAGACGCTCAGAGACAGGCTAAAACGCAATGGTACCATCGAATTGCACAGTGTTTTCCGCATTATGGACGATTTGCTCTGTGCATTGGAGTGCGCACATTCGAGCGGTATTGTTCATCGCGACGTCAAACCTGAAAATATTTCCCTTATCAATCGGGATGACCGGGATGATTATGTCAAGCTCATCGACTTTGGCATTGCGCATGCCGATAAACCGGACGACAACAATGGCACGCTGACGCAGGCCGGGCAGGTGTATGGCACGCCGCAGTACCTTTCGCCCGAGCAGGTCATGGGCGAGCATGTGGATTTTCATGCCGATCTTTACTCGTGCGGTTGTATGCTCTATGAGATGATAGAGGGCGCGCCTCCTTTCGACGGCAACAACTATGTTCTTTTGCTCAACAAGCACCTCGTGTTGGATCCACCTCATTTGACGAAGGAATTCGAATGCTCCGGCGATTTGGACGCTGTGATTCAGAAGCTCCTCATGAAACATCCGGAGGAAAGATTTGGTTCTGCTCGTGAGGTTCGAGTGGTACTCTCTGAGATTGCCCACCGATTTGATCCGTCGCTCAATCTGTACATGTCCCAGAATGGAGGGACGAGTCCATCGCTGTCATCATCGAGTTCGCCGTCCAACCTCAAAAGCAGTCTGGGATCAAATTCCATAAACGGGATGGCTTCCATTTCGAATCCATACGTCAATCCCGATGAAATAGGCCTCCTCGATTCGCTCAATGGCAGGACAAGTGCGCCTCAAACGACGGAAACTGCCAAAGCTCCGGAGAATGATGGGAAAAAAGAAGGGGACGCTTCCAAAAAGAAGGAGCTCATTATCATCGTTGCTGTCGGGGTTATCATTATTATTGTAGCATTTGTGCTGTTTTATCTGTCCCTGGCCAATAAAGCGAGTATGTATGAACAGCAGGTTGCGGAGCAAGCGGTGCCCGCCGAGCCCGTGGTGCCTGCTCCCCAGGCTGTCCCCGAGCCTCCTAAGCAGGAAGTCGAGCAGCCTAAAGATAAACGCGTGATCGATATCAATGATACAGAAGTGATTTCTGAATTGGATCCCAGTGGATTTATTCTTTCGGATGAACAGCTTCGTGAATATGCAAAGGCGGAATGCCACATCTCAGAAAGCGATCCTTTATATCAGGACGAGGCATTGCGAGCCGCGGTCGATCAATGTGCCAAGGGAGAGTTTGAGGAAGCATATCAAGTATTCGATCATTCGAAAAATAAATATAAAGGAAGCAAGCGCTTTTTCATTATGTCATTGATCGAATCCTATGCGATCAAGAGATATCGTGATGCTATACGCGACGCGCTTCAGCTTGTTATTATCGATCCTGCTGCAGTTTGTACGCCTGCTGTAAGAGATATTATATATTCTCTTTATGAAGACGATGTCACTTATATCCGATTGCGCACCGGTTTCCTGAACCTTTTTGATCAGCCCGGTACCGCAGAAGGTTTGTCATGGCTTTTGCTTATGACACCTTGCAATCAGTATCAGAAACGATTTGAACATCTTTCGGACAGCATCAAGGTTTCTACCAAGTCTTTTGAAGAAGAATACGATGAAACTTGGTTGGGGATGGCTGTCCATCTTTGGGATAATTTTGATCCCAAAAGCAAATGCAGTATTGGCAAGAAAGTAGATAAGATCGTTCTTGACGAGCTTGATAAGGAATGTCGTGACGCAGAGGGCGCAGCTGCTGATTCAGGGCGGTGTGCTATGTGTTATCCTATCTGGAAAGAACGAAAAGCCAGGAAATAGCGAAAATCACGTAGTTTATAATATTATTATATCAATAATATATAGATTATGATTGGTGCGCGGGCTATCGGCTGCGCCGATACGCCCTGCGAGGCACGTGTTGTAACACGTGCCAGCTCGCCTATGCGCCATTGGCACATACGGCAAGCTATTAATCGAGGCAAGCACAGCATTTGCTCGAGTCGGTCGAGCCAGGATGTGCGCAGTATCCGCTGGAACTTCCGTTGTTTACGCACGCCTGATGGCAATCTTTTACTCCGACGACGCACTTTTCACAGCCGTCAGACTCGCATGCACAGCAGGATCCTGCTGTTGTGCTGCCCGGGTTTCCGCAATGACCGGCGGTTCCTGCTGAGGCGTTCTGGCATGCTTCGGTGCACGTCAAGCCCACTGAAGTACAGCCTGTGCAGCCGCCGCCAGAAGGCGCTTCGCCGGGAGCAAAAGCAGCACCAATCCGATTGCGGTTCCAGGAAGACACAGACGCGCCTCCGAACCATACGGCGCGAAGTTTTCCGCCAGAAACTTCGAGGAAAGGCGTGACTTGTCCATAAGCGTCGTAAGACGCACCGGAACGATTGAAAAGTTTGCCCTGGCTTACCCAACACAGACCGTCCACACTGGTCGCCCAATAGGTGCCATCCTGGCCTTCCATCAGCATCACATATACACCGCCAACCTTGTCGACATCAATGGCACCGGCGTTAAGTAACAGTGGGTTTGAGGGGTGTCTTGTAAAATGGATGCCATCGGTTGAGGTTGCAAGCCCAACGTGACGTCCCTGACCCTGTGCCTGGCCATCGTACCACATTTTGTATACGCCGTCTTCGTAGAGCACCGAAGGCCGGCCTACTTTATACGAATCCCACTGTCCGGCAGCTCCCGGCCCAAGTACTTCCTGTACTTTCTTAAAGCCCGTGAGTTTAGAGGATTCGGCTAACCAGATGCGATCGATTTCAGCGGTTGGGGCATCGGTGTAATACATCTTCCAAACACCGCCAACATGAACCAGACTGGGATCGTTGACGTGGTTTGACGAACCATTCTCGAGTACCGGTTTGGGATTGCCGTCACTCGGGTATTTGCGCCATTCCGCGCCATTGCTGGAGATAGCCATGAAAATCCGATCATGTCCGTCGCCGCCCTGTGCGCCGTACCACATGACGCGTTGTCCTGATACCTCATGGATATCAGGCGCATAGATATTATCAGAACCGTGCATTGTGTTGTTTTTGGATGGTACCATCAACGGATAGTTGAGGGGCGTCAGGTTGCTCGGCCATCCACTTGGAAGCTTTGGATTGCATTTGCATTGGCCATTGTCACAGATTTGACCGGAATTACACGATGAGTTGCATGCATCCGTACATTTGAACTTGGATGAATCACAGGATGTGTTTTCCGGACAAGTTTCGGTTAGTTTCCAGACCGCGCAGCCGTGAGCATCGGCAGTACAGGATTCCACACCCTTTGCGGAACAGCGTTTGGCTGCTGTACACGTTTCTTTGCAAGGTACACATGCGGCTTTTTCGGCGTCACAATAGGAGCCTTTTTCACAAGTCGTCGTCTGGTATGAGGCACAGCCGGACGCATCACTTTTACAAGTCACGACATTGCCGTTGTCACATTTGGCAGGCGCATTGACGTCACATGGGGAGGAACAGTTATCAACGCATTTTAGTTGTGTATCATCGCAATGTGAGCCCTCTTTGCAGGGTTCGATCGTACTCCAGACTGCACATCCGTTCGAATCCGGTTCGCATTTCATCACGCCGTCAGAACCGCATTTGGTGAGTTTTTGTGCATCGCAGACTTCCGTGCACTGATTTTCTCCGGGATAGGTGCAGTTTGTCCAGTTTCCATCTACACAATCACACTGGATGGCGTTTTCTGGTTTTTCGCCGGTACACTGTGCCGCTGTTTCGCAATTGTCTTTGTTCCCCTCGGGGCAATCGGTGTTATCGTCGCATTTGCATTCCTGCGCATTGGTGCAATTGTCTTTGTTCCCCTCGGGACAATCGGTGTTATCGTCGCATTTGCATTCCTGCGCATTGCTGCAATTGTCTTTGTTTCCCTCGGGGCAAACAGTACCATCATCGCATTTGCATTCCTGTGCATTGCTGCAATTGTCTTTGTTTCCCTCGGGGCAATCGGTACCATCATCGCATTTGCATTCCTGTGCATTGCTGCAATTGTCTTTGTCTCCATCCGGGCAAACAGTACCATCATCGCATTTGCAACTCGTTTCCGTTTGGCAATCCGCGCTGGTACATGGTCCGCTTTCTACCGCGTCTCCGGCGCAACCGTAACACCCCAATGATATCGCAAGCGATGTCAGTAAAAACCTTGAATACTTCATGTTTCACTCTCCTATATGAACCTGTATTGTGTATCGGTTCTATTGTTATTTATTCTGTTTAATTGCAAAGCCCGGTGGTGTCGTTGCAGCCTTTGGGGCATTCATTGGTCACACCATAATTATATTGCCATGAAAGTACGCCATTGTCATCGGAGACGCAGGTGATTGCGGTCGAATATTCACTGCCAAATGCGGGGAAACATTCATAATAAACATCACCTTCTACATCACAGGGGCGTGCACAGTAAATATTGCTCCAAAATTGGACGCATACTTCATTGTGGCTGCAATTGTAGGTTTCCATGACATTTGTGCATTCATGCACAATGGTTCCTTCGCAATAATTTTCATAGTTATCGCAATAGGACGGAGAAATATCATAAGATGCTGTGATTCGGGTACATCCGGTGTCAGGGTTGCAACCACTGTATTCGCAAACGTCAACGCGCGTAGGAATGATGGCATAGCTGCCATCCGATATTTGCCGGCAATCCCCCTGGAAGGCTGCAAACGATTCATCCTCACAATAATAATTATGTGTTGGTTGGTTGGGATCACACCGGGCAAAACAATAGTAGGCGTATGGTCCTGCATCTACGCAGACGCCCCCCAGTTCATTGGTTTTGAAGTCATGATCACAGATGTCCGGATTTCCTTCTTCTTCTTCACTGCATAATTGATTGGTCAGGCGGTGATCGACTTCTTCCTGAACATCTGGCTTGCATTTTCCTTCGGAGCAGCCGTTTCTGCATGCAACGGGTGTCCAATGATCACCAATACATTGCATTAATGTTGCCGAATCCTGACAATAATCCGGACCACTGCAGCTATCCACGCATTTGCCGTCATGACAACTGTTAGGACAGATTGCCGTGACTGTCCATTCTCCGGCGATACACGTCTCGACGTTTGCATCCGCACATCGCTGGTCGCTTTCATCGCATGATATACAATGACCATCACGGCACCCGATTGGGCAGGTTTCAAAGAGTTTCCATACTTCCTTGCGACAAATCTCGACATCTGAACCGACGCAGCGTTTCTCACCGCTTTGGCATGTTACCTGATGTTCGATGCATGCACCGTCGACGCACTGATAATCGCAAGTGAGCGTTGTCCATTCACCATCCTGGCATATTTGCAGTAAATTGTCGGACAAACAGTTTGTCGTGCCATTGGTACATGCCTGATTGCAATGGTCAACCACACAGCCATAGGGACATTTCACCGTTGCACCATCATTAGAGATAATCAGAGTTTCATTATCCTGACAAATTGGATAATGGGTTTCCTGGCGGCAATGATCACCGGTGCATTGGATTGCATAGGCATCTTCTCTTTCACAGGATGAAAGCATGAGGAGGCATGTAAACAGGAGACAGATGAACACAGGGCTGCGCATGATTTTTTTAGTGGTTATTGTTATTTTGTTTAATTGAAGAAATGCAGACAACACTATGATTTGGCATGTCTGCTTGAGTGGTTGGTATTTTGTATATTGAGTGTTGCCGGGTGATGATGTGTGTGCAGTAGAATAGATATGAGAACTGCAATCCAAAGACTCGTTAATTGCAAAGTCCGGTTAGCTGATTGCATCCGTTTTCACATTCAAATGGTGGTGTGTATTGCCAGGTGAGCGTCCCATGGTCATCGCGCATGCAGGTTGCAGTATTTGACATATTATATACACATTCGCTGATGATATCTCCTGTGCGTTCGCAAGGGGTAGCGCAATAGGTTGGGAGGCCGAACTGAACACATACTTTGTTGCCATAATTACTGCAATCTATTGTGCCTTCACAGGTGTGTGTCACAGAGCCATCGCAATAATAGCTTTTAGGATTGCAAGAGAGGCCGCCATAAGGACCATAGGATTGGACAATACTATCACATCCGGTTTGAGGTGAGCAGCTGCTTTCACAGGCGTGTGCACCCGTATTTATGAGTGCATAAGAACCATCTGATATTTGAACACAGTCTGCTGTGTAAGCATAAACTGTATTGTTGGTACTGTAGCAATAATAATTGGATGGGTTGTCAGGATCGCATCGATCAAGGCAAAAGAGCCCTTCAATCCAGTTGGCGATGCATACACTCCCTAAGAAATTTTCCATATTTCCATGACACGCAAGTCCGAAATCATGGATAGAGGGATACATATAATCGTCATCATTAAAATCATCTTTTGTGCAGACTCTGTGCGTCAGTCTGGGATCGGTCGATCTTTGCTCATCAGGACGGCATTTGCCATTCTCGCAGCCGTTTTGGCATACAGTTGTTTGCCATTCGTTGTCGATGCATCGCTGCAGAGTCGTCGAATCCAGACAGGAATTGGGGCCGCTGCAGTCTTGCACACATTTGCCTTGATTGCATTGGTATGGGCAAGTTGATGTGATGGTCCATTGTCCGCTGATGCATGTTTCGATATTTAAATCAGAACATCGCAGCTCGCCTTCTTTGCATGAATCACATTTGCCATCACGGCATTGGTATGGGCAAGTAGACGTGATAGTCCATTGTCCGTCGATGCATGCTTCGATATTTAAATCAGAACATCGCAACTCGCCTTCATAGCATGATTCACATTTGCCATCACGGCATTTGTATGGGCAAGTTGACGTAATGGTCCATTGCCCGCCGAGGCATGCTTCGATATTTAAATCAGAACAGCGCAGTTCACCTTCATTGCATAATATCGGCTGCCCAATGCATTCGCTGTCTGCACACTGATATTCGCAGGCGATGGTTATCCAGTTGTCATCCATGCATATCTGCAATGATTGGTCATTTAAACACTGCCTCATGCCATTTGTGCATGCTTTCATACAATGGTCAATCACACAGCCGCCGGGACAAGTCACGGTTGCACCATCTTCAGAAATAATCAGGGTTTCATCATCCTGACATACCGGATAAAACGCATTCGGGCGACAATTGTCGCCGAAACAATTGATCCCGTAGGCATCTTCTTTTTCACAGGATGTCAGCATGGTGAGGCATGTGAACAGGGCACAAATGAACAATAGGTTGCGCATGGTAGTCTTTTTGGGGGATAGCCTGCGAATATTATCTTTGGGCGTAATATGAAACAATGCAAACAACGCTTTGAGTTGCATGTCAAAATCGTAATGGTTGAATGTTCAGTGTACTGGCTTTTGCCAGTACACATGTGTGCTGGTTGTATTTGCTGCACAAAGGACGAAGTATCGGTAATCGCCCCCCTTTAATTGCATTGCCCTGTTCCCGAATTGCATCCGTGATCGCAATCCTTTGAGCGAGTATCATATTGCCAGGTAAGTGTTCCGTTTTCATCCGGAATGCAGGAAAAGACTTCCGACGTGTTATCGACACATCTGTATTTGGTTTCATTTTCAACATTACATGCGGTGGCACAGGCTATTAAGCTTCCGAATACAACACATGCCTTATCCTCTCCCTGCGATTTGCAATCATAGGGCTTCATGTCCATTTCACAGGAGTAGACAATGGTTCCATCGCAAAAATTCTCATAATTATCGCAATAGGCAGGAGGAATATCCTCAGAATCTGTAACTTTGTCACATCCTTTTTTGGAGGAACAACTTTTCGCACAATAATCCAGATGATTGGGAATCAGTGCATAGCTTCCATCCGATATTTTCAGACAATCACCCTTGACTGCCTGATTGGTAGATTCACAATAATAATTCTGCGGTTTTTTAGGATCACATTTAGCTAAACAGAACGCTGAGGTTGGGCCAGTCTCTACACATGCTGCGCCTTCTTCATAAAGCGGATTGCAAAAATCCCAAAATTCATGTCCCGGTCTGCATATATTGTTTGTGAGCCTGTGATCGACAGGTTCTGCAGATTTCGTCTGGCATTGTCCGTTAAGACAGCCATTCTCACATTTTGTTCTTGTCAATACATTGTCTTTGCATTGCCTCAATATCGAGGAATCCAGACAAACATCGGGTTCTGTGCAGCCCTGGATGCAATGACCATTATCGCATTTAAATGAACAAGTTTCACTGACTGTCCACTGTCCATTTTTGCATATTTCGACATTTAATTCAGAACATCGCAGTTCCTCATTCTGACAAACAGGTTCTGGTTGCTCACCTGGCTGTTCTCCGGGTTGCTCACCTGGCTGTTCTCCGGGTTGCTCACCCGGCTGTTCTCCGGGTTGTTCACCCGGCTGTTCACCGGGTTGCTCACCCGGCTGTTCTCCCGGCTGCTCTCCCGATTGGCTGATACATTCGCCATCGGCACATTGATATTCGCAATCATGGTTTACCCATTTACCATCCTCGCATGTTTGCTGCACTTTTTCGGACAGACATTGCTTCGTGTCATTCTGGCAATCCGGGATACAATGATCGCCCGAACAACCATTGGAACAAGGCATAATGTCACCGTCATCCGCCGATAAAACCAATGTTTGATCGTCCTGACAGATTGGATAGACAGTTTCTTTGGGACAATTATCGCCAGTACATTTGTCAGAAGAACCATCCTTTTCACACGATGTCAGCATCATGAGGGATGTAAACAAAATACTGATGATCAATAGATTTTTCATATCATACCTTCCTGTAAGATGATGGGGCCAAGGGCTGTTAGAAAATACTTAGGGACAATGCAGTAAAACGCTTTGGGATGGTTTTCGTTCAGTTGTTTGCGGTTTGGCGTTTTGACATTTGTCAGTACGCCGCCTAATGAATTGGAAATGGTGAGTGGGGGTAAATGACGATATACCGGAAATCACCCCCAATTATTTACAAAGACCTGTTTTTTTATTGCATCCATTTTTGCATTTTTTTGAATTAACGTAATCGTAATGCCATGTGAGGATTCCGTTGTCATCCGGAACGCAGGATTCGGCTTCCGAATAGTTATCGTAACATTCATATTTGATATCATTTTCGACTTCGCAGTTGGTACCGCAGGCGATAATGCTGCCAAACTGAACACATGACTTGTCCTCTCCGCTCTCTTTGCAATCGTAGGCTTCCATATTCCTGGAGCAGGAATAGACAATGGTTCCGTCGCAATGATTCTCAAAATCATCGCAATAGGCAGGAGGTATGTCATAGGTTTCTGTAACTTTGTCACACCCTTTCTTGGCGGTGCAACTGTTTGCACAATCATACCCTTGTGTTGGAATGAGTGCATAACTGCCGTCCGATATTTTCAGACAATCTCCTTTATAGGCTGTATCTTCCATTTCACAGTAATAATTCTGCTTCTTTTTAGGATCGCATACCGCAAAACAGTAGGCTGAGGTCGGTCCTGCTTCGACACAAACGCCGCCCAGTCCATCAAACATGCCTTCACAAAAATCCTGAAATAGACCATCTGGTGCACAAATACTGTTTGTGAGCCTGCGATCGACAGGTTTTTCAGGTTTCTTCTGGCATTGTCCGTTCAGACAGCCATTCTCACATTTGGTTCTTGTCAATTCATTGTCTTTGCACTCTACCAATGTCATGGCATCTAAACAGGTAGGAGGCTGTGTGCAGCCCTGGATACAAATGCCATCGGTGCACTCAAATGAGCAGGTTACATCAAATGTCCATTGTCCATCGTGGCATATTTCGACATTTAAATCAGAGCATCGCTTCTCTTCCTCCTGGCAAACAGGTTGCGGCTGTTCTCCGGGCTGTTCACCAGGCTGTTCTCCCGGTTGCTCACCAGGCTGTTCTCCGGGTTGTTCTCCGGGTTGCTCACCGGGCTGTTCTCCCGGCTGTTCGGGCTGCTCTACCGTTTGCTGAACACATTCGCCATCGACACACTGGTATTCACATTCGTGGTTTACCCATTTGCCATCCTCGCATTTTTGCTGGACATTATCGGACAGGCATTTCTTCGTGCCATCCGTACAATCCGCAATACAATGATCGACCGAACAACCATTGGGACAGGGCATGGTATCGCCGTCATCAGCCGATAAAATCAAAGTATTTTCGTCCTGACATATTGGATAGACTGTTTCTTCTGAACAATTATCGCCTGTGCATTTGGCAGCAGCAGAAGAAGAATCTTCCTTTTCGCACGATACCATTGTGATGAGGGATGCTGAAAGAATACTGATGATGATTTGGCTGCGCATAGTATTTTCTCTGAAAATAGGGGCCCTTGTGACCACCTCTATAGTATAGCATTTTTGACTTGTTTTTTAATAATTATCGATATGAAAAGTCAAAATTACTATTGCCAGAACAACTATGTTGGTCGTGTGCATGCAGTCAGATGATCGTCAGATATGGATGACAGGATATTTGCCGTCCAAATGTATCATTCATTTTTGACAGAGAGTACTGTGAGAAACTTGTATTCTTTCGCCTGTATATTCTGCATTTTTTAGTGTTTTTTTGTGGCGCGGGCTATCTCGCCAAATGGCTCGATACGCCCTGCGCAATGCGGCTATTGGCGTTGCCAATACGCCGCATGGGGGTGAATGGTGTGGCGCAGTCATAAGCCTGTGCGTATTTGCCTGCGGCAAATAGCACAGGCAGGTGCGGCGTATGTAATAGCCGCGCCAGCGAGCTGCAGGTGCGGAACATGGTCTCGCACCAAAGCGAGTAGCTGTCGAAACTGCCAATATAGAGATAATGAATATATATTATTTCTTAATTCTTAACTTCAGGTAATGAAGTACTGTCAAATATTAGTTGCCAAAATGATAATTAAAGTGGTTGTCTCTTGTGTTATTTTCACGGACAACGACAGCCGCATTTTGGGTGTGCGGCTGTTTAATATGATTTTATCATGGATGAATCATGTAAGTATTGCCGGTTTTTGGCAAATGGACAGATGAAAACGCTCGATTTTCCGGCAATACTCAGGTGATTATCATCAGCGAAGATAGAAGATTTATCCGACAGAAACCGTCAGCACAATTTCATCATCGGCGGGGAGCTGCAGCCGTTTTGAAACCATGGCAGGATCGAACATGCCGCGCATAACGGAGCCAAGTCCGATGGCGGTCGCATACAGGCAGGTATTTGTTGCCATGATGGCACAGTCAGTGTGACCGTACTTGGTTTTATGATCGGGATTGCCGGGGAATTTCGAGAATGTCACGGCATTGACGACATAAATGAATTGTATGGAGGCTTCTTTTGCAAATGGCTGGATGGCCATGTCTGCACGAAAATCGCCGCGTTCAATGACTTCGAGTGCATGTTCTGCGGGGATGTATTTGGCGCAGAAATCCGCATTAGCGAGATACAGATCGATGTGATGGGTGTTGCATGCAGTGGGGTTGGCACAGAATCCGCGATCTTTATCCGTGACGCCGGCCGAAAAATAGCACAGGTTGGCAATTTGCTGTAAACTGAGTGCATGTCCGTCATACTGTCGAATGGAGCGGCGTTTTGCGATGGCTTCGCTGACTTTGAGCTGATCGTCGAAAGTTGGGGCCGGGAGTTGAATTTTTTCTGTCATGGGTTTCTCCAAAAAAGTTGGGGATAGGGGCGAGATTATGAACATTTGCCGGATCGGCAGGATCTGCCTGCGCAATCGGAATCACTGTAGCACTGGCCATCGGGAGCTGTAGAACATTTGCCGGATCGGCAAGCACCTCCGCCGCAGTCCGAATCGCTGTAACACTGGCCGCCAGGGGCATTGGCGCATTTCCCTGATCTGCAGGATACTCCGGGGCCGCAGTCCGAATCACTGTAACAGCTGCCACCCGCACCGTTGGCGCATTTTCCGGAACGGCAAGCGCCTCCGCCGCAGTCCGAATCACTATAACACTGGCCATCGGGGGAAGTTGCACATTTACCGGATCGGCAGGCAACACCATGGCCGCAGTCCGAATCACTGTAGCAAACGCCGCCAATATCATCGGAGCATTTTCCAGATCGGCAGGAAACACCGGGACCGCAGTCCGAATCACTGTAGCAGTCGGCAAAGGCAGCAGAAGCTGATATCGCGGTTGCAATAGAAAGGATAAGGACCAATGAAGCTTTTCTTAATATTGTCATACAGCACCTCCTAAAATAAAACCAATATGATAAATTACAAAAATACATTTTTAAAATCAATACGATTTATGATGGAGATGGCTTGATAAGTGCAACAGATTGAAAATATATATTTTCGGTTTGAAACAAAATAAGACAAACAAATTGTAATCATGTCACTTGGATTGCCGTCATGGACAAATCAGAATGATGTGGTTGGCTGGCGTTAAAATACCTACATTGATAGCCAAAATCATTGTAATTTACTGCATAAAACGGGTTGAAATTCCCTCGAAATGTTGGCTAAATAGAGAGGCCTTTTAAATGGAGGGCTTTGTCATGATGCGGCATGAATTCAAAATTTGTATGATTCTTCTGACAATTTGTTGTGGATGCGTCAGCACGGTTGAAGATGAGAGCTTCAGCGGATGCAACGTGGTTTGCAGTGTTGGTCAGGTGTGCAAAAATGACGTTTGTTATGACACATGTTCGCTGAACAAATTATGTCCAAGCCGTAGTATGGCCTGTATCAATAATCTTTGTATTTCACAGGATGCGGTATGTGCACCCGATACGAGGCGATGCAGTGAAGATGGGCTTTCTGTGCTCATTTGCAAAGATGGTGCCGGATATGAGCTTGAACGTACCTGTCCTGAGGACCAGAGCTGCGAGAAGGGGGCATGTGTTTCGAATACTTGTGTAGATGATACGAAACGATGCCGTAATAACAATGTCGAGGTTTGCCGCAATCAAGCCTTTATGGTGTACAGCGAATGTGAAACCCCTCAGCAGTGCAGCGAAGTCTCTTATACCTGTGAAATCCCGG
>JAGACY010000290.1 GCA_017613855.1 Pseudomonadota bacterium | reverse complement strand
GGCAGCGACAGTTTGCTGTGTCGGGGTTTCGGTTTGCTGAGCACTTTGAGTTGAGGCACATCCAAAGGTGAATGCACATGACAGCAGAATGGTACAAAGGACGCTGGTTTTCATGTTATGAGTGAAAATTTTCTTCATTGTCTTCTGGTTCATCTTCGTCGAATCTGCGAAGCAGTTCTGTTTCAATATCGGCTGCAAGAATCGCCGTGGAGTCATCCTTGCTTTCGTCTTGTGATTCAATCATTGGGGCTATTTCATGAGAGGGGCGTGAAGGAGATTGTACTTTAGGCTGATTTATCTGAGTGATCAGTGAAGCCAACTGCCGATCGGAAAGTGGCTTTTGAGCCATCTGATGCCAATAGGTTTTGGCATTCAGGCGCTTCCAGAATTCAGCATCATCCACTGGGCATGGGGCAATATAAGTCATTGAATTGCGTTCAATACCAATGACACAGCCATGACCATTGTGTTCGACGAGTGCCAGCCGCTGCGATGGTGAAATTCGGACCATGCTGCGAACAATGAGTCCGTTCGCTGTGCAGCGCTTTCTGGCTTGAATTCCGGGTAAAACAAAGACAATGAAGGATGCAAGAAATGAAATCAACCCAAGAACGAGCATGGTTATGCTTATCGTCGAAAAGACTGTTGATTCGACTTCAACTTTTTTGACGATCGGCGTTGGGTTGAACTGCGTATCGAGAAGATTGGGCGTGGAGGGAATGATCGTATTTTCCGGTTCAGAGGGCGGAGGCGTTTGTTGAATGACCGGTGCATTCAGCCGCTCATCCTCTTCTTCTTCCGGTACGCCATCTGTCTCGTCATTGGCTTGAGGAATCGTCAAATCTGAACCAGGAATGTCAGGAAAATCCGCATCGGGACTTGGAATTCCTGCAAGTGCCGCATCTTCGGGCTGTGATGGTTCTGTTGGGGTTGGCATCGGCTGAGGGGCATCAAAAATGCTCCCGGTCGAAGGTATTTCGTCCGCTGGCGGAACATTATTCTGGATTTGTTCTGCCATGGCAGCATGCTCGACATCAACTTCACCATCTTCATCATTTTCCAAAATGGGAACGGGAATATCCGGAGATGTCTCAACTTCTAAGAGCCGAGCCGTGAATTCACCCGTATTCTTGTCCAGTACTGCTTCATAGACATGCTGGCCTCTCTGGTATCGCAGCATCGTGAGCTTTCGGCCATTGCCGACGCGATAGACGTAGCGGTCTCCCGTTCTTGAAAGTCTGAAATCGAATAATTTTCCTATGCTTTGCATCGCCTGTCGAGCGGAATTTCCTTCGACTTTTTCGCGTTTTAATGCTGTTACGAGCAATTCGCCTTTGGCGAGTTCTCCTGCAATTTCACCACTTGAGGGACGCATGATCGCTTCGGCTGATTGAGGAGCCTGTGCGTAAACGGTATCCGAAAAAGTTGTGGCCATAAAAGAGGCGCACAGGAGTGTCACAATGGGAATGAATCGAAAGCAAATCATGTGATGAATGGAAACATGTAGAGATCGAAGCATAACATCTCTAAAATAAGCATTCTGAATTGAAAAAGTGTACATTGCGCAATGCGCGTGTCTGAAAATGATTCAGACCCTGCTTTCATATCACTTAATCACAAAATCGACGATCAGAATTTCTTCATGTCTCAAGACCAACAACACGAAATACAGGCAGTACCTGAGTCTAATGCCGAACAAATGTCACAGCTCGCTCCAAATGACGGGCAATCGCCATCGGGGGAAAATTCGGCAGGCGCGCCCAAAGATCAGGCCTACGATACGCAATTGCATGAGAATCCTAAAAAGAGCATTCGAAAAGGATTTGTCTGGATCGGTTTTGCTTCGATAGTGTCGCAGATATTGGATGCTGCCGCGATGGTCGTCGCCATGATCTTTCTGACGACTCAGGAAATGGGGATGATGACCCTGGCATTGTCATTCTCGGTGATCTTTGAGGCTTTTAATTCTTTGGGAACGAATCAGGCCCTTTTGCAGGATAACAAGCTAACTCCTCAGGAAACACACAGCGTCTTTTGGTTCGCATCGGGATTTGGCATCGTCCTGTATCTGATCGGTTTGCCGATCGTTTGGCCAATGGCTGCTTTTTATGAATCTGCAGCGCTCATTCCGCTGTTCCTGGTCGCTTTAATTAAGGTCCCTCTCGTAAGTTTTGCTGCGATTCCTCTGCAGCTTATCAATCGTCGGTTTGAGTACAAAAAAATCAGTGCCATCACGACTTTGACAACACTTACATGCAATATCCTTAAAATTGTTCTGGCTGTACTTGGGTTTGGTGCCTGGTCTTTTGTCATCCCGAGCGTGTGTTATGGCGGAGGGACTTTGCTCGGTGCATTCCTGTTGGCGCACTATCGTCCCCAGATTCACTTTAAGTGGTTCGAGTGCAAGCGATTCATTCAATATGGCGTCAAAACCTGTATGGGCAACGCTTTCGATCAGCTCGTCAAGAATCTTCACTTTTTCATTGTGGGTAAGTTCCTGGGGGAAGGTGCGCTCGGTGTGTACAAAATCGCTTATGAACTTGCCATGACGCCGGCCTTGGCGCTTTACAATGTCGTAGGCAAAAGCTCTTTTCCCATTTTTTCGCGTTTGCAGGATAAACGTGCGGAATTGTCGGATCTCTTTAAATGGAATCAGCGCAACCTCTCGATTTTTGCCGCCATTCCTTGCGTTTTTCTGCTGTTTTGTGCCGTCGATATTTTCAATTTCTTACCCAACAAGGACTGGAATGGTGCCGCTCCCATCATCCCATTTGCTCTGGCACTCGCTTATATTCGGTCGATCGCACAAACCTATCCCGATCTTTATCGTGCCTGCGGACATCCCGAATATCCCATCGGCGTGTCCGGGGCCGAATGCGCACTGGTTCTGGTCTTCTGCTCCGGAATTCTGTTCTTTTTCCCGCAAACCGGCATTCCCGGCATGCTGAGCGTCTGGACTTGCATTCTGTTGGGAATGTTTATGATTCATCGAATACTGCGCAGAAAATTCGTCGATGTGACTGTTTTGGGAATGCTCAGACAAATCTCTCATGGTTTGCTCATCATGATCATGGTCGGCTTGATTTCTTTTGTCCCATACCATTTCCTGCACCGTTTTGAAGCCGATAATCCTTCCTACTTCATTCAACTCTTTTCGTGGAATATCGACCTGGTTCAGTATATGAGCTACATCCGAATTGGCGTCGAAACCCTCATTATTCTGGCCTGCATTCTGCTTTATCGGCGTTTGTCCAAACGACAGCGCCCTGCATCGGGTAAGTCATAGCTCTATTGTTTATGGATGGGGAAGGGCATGACTGCTTTGCACATCATGCCGGGCGGTCTATGGCTGCGCCATACGACCGCCTGCGCGCGTCTATTGGCTTGCCGCCAATACGCCGCGCGCCTCGCTTTGGTGAACACAAAAAAAGCCGCCCAAATGGGCGGCTTCACATTTCGTAAGCTATGGCCGGTGATTATTCATTGCCACCGGCTTCTTCTGCGCATTTTGCAAGGCCTTCTGTGAAGGCTTGTTGTTTGTCTTGTGTCATTCCCCAACCCTCAGCGCAGGTCGCGAGAACGTTACTTCTCTTTTCACTTGCAACTTCGGCTGAGTCATCCTTGCTTGTGACGCCGTCTTTTTCCATGGCGCTGATGATACTCGAAGAGACTTGCATAAGGTCGTCGCATTTTTTGGGATCAACCTTGGCAGCAGCAGCAACGGCCTTTTTGGTATTGGCGAGGTCATCGCACTTGACTTCACTTGAAGAAGAATCATCTGATCCGCAAGTTTCGGCTGCGGCACTCAAAGCTTCGCGTTTTGCTTCATCGACACCCCAACCTGCAGCACATTTTTGGAGAACTGCTAAGGTCTTTGCCTCAGCATCTTCATCGGAGTCGTTCTCCGTAAAGACTTTATCCGTCAACATGGCGGTCATCATGTCGGTGTAGGCTTTAAGGAATTTTTCGCAATCTTTGGTGTCAACTTTTGCGAGATTTTTAACTGCATCTTTCACACCGTTTAAGTCTTCGCACTTAATTTCAACCTCGACATCAGCGGGTTTGTCGACGCATTTGAGATCTTTGTCACAGATCTTGTTATCGCCGCAAGCGTCGTTTTCTTTCTTGTCTTTGCAAGCCTCATCAGCTTCGCCGCTTTCAGCGGGTT
>JAGACY010000289.1 GCA_017613855.1 Pseudomonadota bacterium | reverse complement strand
TATCGGCTTTGCCGATACGCTGCGGCTCTCGGGCTATTTCGCACTTCGTGCGAAATACGCCCTCCATCTATGGGGATGGGCTCTGTCCCGAATACAAAACAGATAAATATCGGTTAAACAGCGCCTATTTGTTGCATTCGGCAGCGTATGCCGCAATCGTATAATCTGCATTGCGTCTGCAGGGGCCATCTGTGATGCCGATCGATTTGGCTTTTCGATACAGTTTATAGGCTTCGCATTTGTTGCCGTTCACTTTGGCCTTGACTGCCTGTTGGCACAATTCATCGACATCGGCAGATGCGCCGGACTTTCTTCTGTCTCGTTTCCCGCCCTTATCTAATGTGACATAAAGTTGGCCATGCGTCTCATCATAACGCCGTTTGGAGAGTTTTTCGATTTTTTCCTGATATCCGTCTGCTTCGATCTTTAATTCGACATAGCCGAGATCTAGCTCAAATGTATAAGAACATGGAGAGGCTGTACAAACGGTCATTCCGGTTTCGGTCTCCGTGACAATCGCATTCATCGGCTCATAATTGAGTGTAAAATCGACTTTGCTGACTCTCTCTTCTTCGCTCAATACAATATTGATCTGCCCCTTTGTTTCTTCGTAAGACGTTTTTTTAAGCTCATAATGAGCGACTTTATAACCATCCAGCTCAAAATCGATGAGTTGCGTTAGATTCAGGTCGCTCTCCTGGAACTGAGCTTTACATGGGGTTGGCGAACAGACTGGAAATGCACCACTGCGTATAACACGAGCACCGGACGGAACCGTTGTAAACGAGAATTCGATAATCCTGTTTGACTGGACGGCTGCCTGTGGCGGCACTTCCTGAGTTGGCGGGGCTTCCTTTCGGGATGCAAACGAAATACCGATGATGAGAATGACAAGAATGACGACGAGACCGGCATACAGATAGGACGGCTTGGATTCAGACTTATCCTTTTGCTTTGATTTTTCGGATTCTTTGGAATTTGCCGAATCTTTAGATTTTTTGGCGTCTTCCGAATTTTTAGATTTTTTGGCGTCTTCTGAATCTTCAGATTTTTTGGCGTCTTCCGAATCTTCAGATTTTTTGGCGTCTTCCGAATCTTTAGATTTTTTGACGTCTTCCGAATCTTTGGATTCTTTGGAATTATCCGAATCTTTAGATTTTTTGGCGTCTTCCGGTTTGTCTGTTTCTTCCTTTTTGGAGGCGTCATCCTTCGGTGTACTGTCAGCTGCGGCTTTTTCTTTTGGCTCGTCACTCGCTTTGGACGAGGAATTCAAAAGCTGAACAGAAGCCTTCGGTTTGGGGGATCTCGTGAGCAGTCTTTGGTCGTCGAGCACTTCGTCAGAGGTGAAGAACTCTGCAATGCTATCGAATGCTTTGCCAAAAGCATCACAATCGGGATATCGATCCTCCGGATGAATAGACAGAGCTTTGCGGAAAACCTTGCCGACCGCGCCCTCAAGCAGGTAGTCTGCGATTTGAATGTCCCCGGAACAATGGAGCATCATGACCTGGTAAGGTTCGCCCGAAACAGCAGGAACCCCTGTCAGTACCTCAGAAAAAATGAGCGCCATCTGATAGACATCGACTGCTGGTGAAACGAGTTGAGAGCGAATGTACTCGGGAGCAAGATAGCGCGGGGTACCAAATATGAGACCGTCACTCGTCAGGCGTGTGGCCTCGCTTTGCACGCGGGCAACGCCAAAGTCGAGGATTTTCAGCGTTTCGTGGGGCGTTCCCGGTGAGACAAGGTAGAGATTTTCCGGTTTTAAGTCTTTATGGATGATTCCCAGCCGATGACCTGTCGCAAGCGCATCCAGCACAGGTCTGAACAAAGAAAATGCGCGTTTCGGAGTTAATGGGCCATTGTCTGTAATTTCATCATTCAGCGCGTGCCCCTTCAAAAGCTCCATTGCAATGTAGGGTTGTCCGGTTTCTTCGATGCGATCAAAATCATAAATGGAAACCACATTGTCATGATGAATCTTGGATGCGATCTTGGCTTCCCGGAAAAAGCGTTCCGTATAAGTCGTATCGATACCTTTTTTGGGATCCATCACCTTGAGCGCAATATCGCGATCTTCCTTTATATCATGGGCATGATAGACGGTCGCGAACCCACCTTCTCCGATGACGTCAATAATCTTATATCGCTGCTGGACTACCGCACCAATCGCTAGAATTCCGGCAGAAACACTAAACTCGGAACTTGTCTCTACGTCTTCATCCGAGACTTCTATGGCCAGGAACATTTCTGCGGATTGGGGCTTGTCCTTATCGTCCGTGTCTTCTGTGGGGGCTTTGTCTGCGTCTTTTTGAGGGGGATTGCTTTTGAATTCCGGCTTTGTCCTAAAAGCACGGAATTTGTCAATTGTTTCAGCGTCTTCCTTGGGGGCTTCGACAGATTTCTTTTGAGGTGTACCTGTTTTGTCCCCTGAATCGGGCGCTTTAAAAGTCTGTAAATTGTCTTTTTTGTCAGCGTCTTTTTTAGGGGCATCGTCAGATTTCTTTTGAGATGTAATCGTTTTGTCCCCTGAATCGGGCGCTTTGAAAGCCTGGATACGGTCTTTCTTTTCAGCCTTTTTGTCAGCGTCTTCCTTCGTTTTTTTGCCAGAATCCTTTTGAGGTACAACGCTTTGGAAGATGTTGGGGGCTTTAAAGATCTGGAAATTGTTCTTTTTTTCTGCCTTTTTGTCAGTATCGTCTTTGAGAGGAAGGGCAGAATCTTTTTGAAATGTATTAGCCTTAGACTCTGTATCGGTTGCTTTGACTGGCAGAGGATTGTTATCCTCATTGAGCGCAGTCAGTAAGGATGCTACATCAAAATCACTGGACAACGGGTCGAAGTCGCCGACATCAGGAACACAGTCGAGGATATCCGAAGGAATGGCTTCGGATTTGGAATCTTCCAGATTCAAATCCAAAAAAATATCGAGCTCTGCTGCGGGTAAGTTGATGGGCAGAGGATTATTTGCGCTGTTGGTCCGCTTGTGTGACGTAATAGACTGGGATGGATTCTCTGATTTGATGGGCAAAGGCAGAGGCTTTGCTTGGGTATCACCAGCATTTTCTGACTTCAGTATTTCTCTGCTGTCACTTTGACTCGAACCATGAATGAAGGGATGTTTCTTCGTTGCTGCATTTGAGGGGGTCGGGTTTTCGGCTGGCTGCAATGTATTCTCAGAATTGTCCATTACTTGTTCCAAATTAGGGACGGGAAGTTCTCATAATCTGCCTATTCTATCATACATTATCATATACTATCTATTCAAATTTTTGAATTTTCTGCCATGACAAATGCTTGTGAATACTTGTTTCTACTCATAAAATACTTGTCATCGAATGGAATAAATGGCACATTAAGATTTTCTACAAGTTATGGCGTATTGCCATTTCACACGAAGCTATTTACAAAATAGGAGTTATCGTTCATGCGTTTGAAATGTGCAGGATTGACAGATACCGGAATGGTGCGAGATCACAATGAAGACAGCTTTTTTGTCTCTCAAACCGAATCGTTTGTGGTTGTAGCCGATGGCATGGGAGGGCATCAGTCAGGTGAAGTCGCCTCCAGTATGGCAATTACAGAAATTCGCGATTACTATAATTCAACCGTCAAACAAACTTCCCCCATTGAGATGCCGCATTGGCCGGCCAATAAAGCTAAGCCTAAAAGCCGCGAAGAAAGACGTCTCATCACTGCACTCACACGTGCAAATACCATCATCAACAAGGCCGCCGGTGAGAATCCCAAATACAATGGTATGGGGACAACCTGTGTCGGTGCTTATTTCACGCGTGAGGGTGTTTTTATTGCCCACATCGGTGACTCCAGATGTTACCGTTTCAGAAAGGGTGTGCTTGAGCAGATTACCGAAGATCATTCGCTGGCAAACGAATACCTTCGTTCCAAGATCTTAAAGCCCGAGGATTTGCCGACATTCCCGTATAAAAATGTTATTACGCGCGCAGTTGGTTTGGCAGAAACTGTCGAGGTCGAAGTGCATTTTTATCCGCATGAGGATGGTGACATCTATTTGCTCTGCTCGGATGGGCTCAGTGATCCTGTTAAACCGCCTCAAATGACCGAAATCCTTACCAATTGTGCTAATGATCTGCCTAAATGCTGTCGCGAGCTCATCATTGCCGCCAACCAAAATGGCGGGCCGGATAATGTCACGGCATTGCTCGCTAAAATAGTTTATTAATAAGCGTAAATTCTGCCAGCTTGAATGAGGAGTGGTTTTAAGGCCAT
>JAGACY010000288.1 GCA_017613855.1 Pseudomonadota bacterium | reverse complement strand
ATGCTCGTCTTTGACGAAGTCCACCATCTGCCCACACAGACCTACGCCCTCGGCGCTCAGCATGCCATCGCCCCATACCGCCTCGGCCTCACCGCGACCCCCGAGCGCGAATCGCCCCTCACCTACCAGCAGCTCATCGGCCCCATCGTCTACACCCAGACCATCCGCGCACTCGCCGGCGAAAAACTCGCCAATTACGAGACGATTCAATACGAAGTCGAACTCGAAGATGACGAACGCGCCGAATACGACGAATTCCGCGCCTGTTACCTCGATTTCATCCGCGCCAATCACATCCGCGTCGGCACGCCCGACGGCTGGAACGAATTCCTGCGCCAATCCTCACGAAGCGCACAAGGCCGCGCCGCACTGCACGCCCACCGCGCCCAGCGCGCCATCACACAGCATTGCCGCGCTAAAATGAAACTCCTCACGCAGCTGCTCGCCCAGCACCGCACCGACCGCACCATCATATTTACCGCCGACAACGCCACGGTTTACCGCATCAGCCGCGAATACCTCGTCCCCGCCATCACGCACCAAAGCCCCGTCAAAGAACGACGTGCCATCCTCGAAGGCTTCAACAACGGCACCTATCCCGTCGTCGTCACGAGCAAAGTCCTCAACGAAGGCGTCGACATCCCGGCCGCAAACGTCGCCATCGTCCTGTCGGGCAGCGGGTCAGTGCGCGAACACGTCCAGCGCCTCGGCCGCATCCTGCGCGCCGCCAAAGACAAAACTGCGATTCTCTACGAATTGGTGGCAAAAAACACTTCCGAAGCTTTCACCAGCGAAAAACGCCGCAAGCACGATGCTTTTTAATAGGGGGCGCGCCTATGCACTGCGTGCATACGGCTTGCGTGTCACGCTATTTCCCTTACGGTCAATACGCGCGACAATCTTATTAAGGCTACCGCATTTAAAAAGGTATAGCCAAAAGAAGCCCGTAGGGCTTCAAGGCGAGTAGCCCCCGGTTGGCGCGTAGCGCCTTGTATGGTTTGCATGTTGACAATGTCTTTCGTGTCTAGCTAACACGAAAGGAGGGATAAGCAGCGCGCGTAGCGACTAGAGGCTTGTCGTTTACAATGACCTCATCCGGTAGATCGCGCGCTCATCCCTCACTTTTGCCCATCAGACGCTGAACGGTATCATAGGGCACGCTGATGCAAACAGCGTTGACCCTGAATTTACAAGGAAAGTGTGAGCAGAGGCAAGAATATTTCATATTCAGGGAGAAACTTATGTTCGTGTTAGGCATTGACGTATCAAGAGTTAAGCTTGATTGCTATTTATCCTTTGAAGTTGAGGAGAAACCAAAGCGTTCAAGCCTGTTTCAAACAGAGAACACTTTAAACGGATTTGATAAAATGGCAGCCAGACTATCAAAAAAAGGCTTGTCCATTGAATCCCTTACTGTTGTTTTGGAACCGACCAACACTTATCATATCGAGTTAATTTATTGGCTTCATGCACAAAAAGCCAATGTATGTTTGGCAAATCCTAAAGATGTGCACCATTATGCTAAAAGTCTTGGCCGTGATAGTAAGACAGATCGACTGGATTGTTTCGCTTTGGCACAATTTGGACTAACGAGAAAATTACATATCTGGTGCCCCCCATCGGGGACTGTTCGACGACTGGATGCGCTTATTCGGATGCGAAGCCGTATTATACGAGATCGTGTGAGAGAGGAAAATCGTTTGGATTCATTGCCCAGAGAAGAAATATGTTTTGTTGGTGGTTTTCTGCAGCAGCAGATTGAACTGTTAAAGCAGCAGGAAACTGCAATTAATGTGGAGATTAAAACGCTCATCACCAAAGATGAAGCCTTAAAGCCAATCAGTATCAGATTACAATCGATTCCAGGCATAGGGCCAGTTGTCACATCATTGCTGATTGTCTTGTTTAGTAATAGGGATTTCAAAAATGGCTCACAAGCTGCCTCATTCTGTGGTTTGATACCTAAAGAACGTCAATCAGGGTCTTCAATTGAAGGAAAGCCAAGAATGACCAAAAGAGGACCTGATTATATCAGAGCCAACTTAAGAATGGCTGCAACGGCCATTTTGACAACAAAGAAACAAAGTTCACTTAAAGCATATTATGAGAGATTAATTCAATCAGGCAAATCCAAAGCGCTAGCATTAGGGGCACTTATGCATAAATTAGTCGTTGTCGCATTCGCAATATGGCGTGACAAAGTTGATTTTAGGTATGATAATAATAAACCCTGCGAAGCAGATACAACAAGTCCAGCGCAGCGTCCCTCGAAGAGGGGGGACTTGTTGCATCTGAGAGCAGGGCAGCAAGGCGTAGCCGCGCTAGTACCATGAAAAATAATTGCTCAACACTCTTGACATAAACCACGGTATCTACCGGGGGTAATGACGTATCATTCTCAAATGAACCCCGTAGGGGTTCCCGATGATGTGTATCGCATTTGTACCTTGCTCAGGCATTGCCGGCGTGCGTATGCGCAGCGCGCATAGGCGAGGGACATAAAAAACTAATTTTTCAATGTCCCGATTGGTACAATTTTAACGCCATCTTTACGCGTATAGGCCATTTCTCCGCCGGTGATAACCATGAGCAAATCCGGCTCCCGCAGCGTGATTTGGTTCTCCTTTTCGTTATATTTCCTGACAAGATCCTGAATTTTCAGAAGATGCTTTGCGCCTTCCTCTATTTCGCAGCTGCCCAATTTGAATTCGATTAAGGCATAGCGACCGTCATCTAAATGTAGAACTGCATCAGCTTCCAGATCGTAGCGGTCATGATAATAAGAAAGACTGCCGCCTAAAGCCTGGGAATAGATTTTGAGATCGCGGATACACAGGCATTCAAAAAGAAATCCAAACGTTTTTAGGTCTGTCTGCAGAAATTCTGGCTTTAAGCCAAGCGCTGCCACAGCAATGGATGGATCGACGAATTCTCGCTTTTTTCCTGAACGAATCGTGGTTGCAGAGCGAATTGCGGGACACCATGCGTCTATATCTTCAATGACAAATAACCTTTCCAATGCATTTAAGTAAGCATCCAGGGTGACAGAAGTCATCGTATCGCCATTTGTGGATACATCTTTAAGAATATTGTTTTTCTTCGCTAATGTTGAGATGTTCCGAGCATAAGAGCGGAGAATTTTGTTTGTCCAGCCAGGATTTCTTTGCACACCATCTACAGTTGAAATATCCGTTTCACAAATATTATTGAGATAATCTTTTGCAATGAACAGTTTTGCGGTATCCGTTTTTTTTGTCAGTGAAGCTGGCCATCCACCGCGGCATACAGAAAATATTAACGATTCAATGGATAAATCAGACATTATGCCATCGATATCCAAATGGACATCATTGAAGAGGGCGCTGAGCGATATTTTGCCGTTGGATTCCCTGGATTCGTACAGGCTCATCGGGTACATTTTCATGCGGGAAATCCGCCCAGTACCCGAATGCAGTATTTTGCTGTGATCTACCGATGTGGAACCCGTCAGAATAAAGAGTCCCGCTTCTTTTCTTTGGTCAACCGCAGTTCGGACCGCATCCCATAAGACTGGTGCATCTTGCCACTCATCAATGAGCCGTGGATTATCCCCTTTGAGCAGCAGGGACGGTTTTGTGTTTGCCGCAGCTAAATATCCCTCCCTGAGATCGGGATCCTGCATACGCAGAATGCTTTTCGCCTTTTGCTCGGCAGTCGTGGTTTTACCGCACCACTTGGGACCAACAATGAGAGTTGCGCCAAATGCCTCCAGACGCAGTGCCAACTCCTCATCGACAATTCTCGGCAAATAGTCCATCTCAGCCACCTCCACTCCCATAGACCAGCACACTCATAATGGTATTTACCACAAGATGTCAATGACCATTTTGTGTTTTTGGGGTGTTTTGTTTTGTGTTTTTGAGGTATTTTACTTTGTATTTTTGGGATATAACATTCCAGTAAAGGCGTTCTTTATCGCCTGGCGTGCCGTATGCACAGAGCGCATAGGCGAAGGATATTATGATTATTATTGGAAATCCGATTCTTATAAAAAGCCCATCGGGCTTTTGGCGAGTAGCCGCCGGTTAGCGCGAAGCGCTTACCGGGGGTAAAGGCGTATCATTTAAAAGCCCATCGGGCTTCTTGAACTTTGAATTATTTTTACCATTGTATGCATAAAAGTTATCCGCTATAACTTTTATGCATTATCCATGTCGGGTAGTGCTTGGATATAGAGGTAATGATGCAAAACAGGATCGACTTTTACTTGGACGCACGTGGCAAAAATTCCGTTTTGGAATATTTAGCCGAATTGGCAAAAAAGCGAGACAAGCAAAGCCGTGTGAAGCATGAAAAGATCGCGCAACAACTGGACTATTTGATGCAGTTTGGACTTGCAGTTGGCATGCCGACGCTCAGGCCAATATTGGGCAAGGGCATGAAAGATCTGTGGGAATTGCGACCGCTCAAGGATCGCATTCTTTTTGTCGTTCGACATGCGGATCACTTTGTTGTGCTTCATCATTTTCAAAAAGGCGCAAATCTTGATCTCGAAATTGCCAGGGCAATGCGTGAATTCAAGCAATATTTAGCTGACAATCCTGATAATCCAGACGAAACCAAAGTCGATCCGCGCGAGCAGTCGCTCGCGAGCGCACAAACTGTCGATCCTGAAGAACTAACGGAGGACTAGATATGAAAGCAGTAACATGGAGCGAGATACGCGAAAAGGTATGCGATGCCGACGAACTGGCAAGGATTGAACGCCGTAACGAAGTCATGCGCAAGCTATTGGCACGCCGGGCAGAATTAAAGCTTTCCCAAAAAGATGTTGAACGTATTTCGGGAGTAAAACAACCAGTCATTTCACGCATGGAGCGAGCGGTTACGTCAGCGCAATTGGACACTTTTTTTGATGTTTTGGATGCTTTGCATCTGCGCATGGAGTTGGTGCCAATCGATGATTCGCGCTCTTGATTGCTATGCATCACAATGAAGATTCAGCCGCAGCATTGGAAATCCGATTCTTATAAATAGCCCATCGGGCTTTTGGCGAGCAGCCCATCGGGTAGGAGGCTAGCCATTAGTTGGCCAGCCGTCCTCCCACACCACCGTGCGTACCGGCCGGTACACGGCGGTTCAAAGTACGGAGTTTGCAGCAGGTGGATTGAAACGCTCATATATACTTATAAGCGTTTT
>JAGACY010000287.1 GCA_017613855.1 Pseudomonadota bacterium | reverse complement strand
GATGAAGCGCTCTACGGCGAAAAGACGACCATCAGTCTTGAAAGCATGTTTTATGAGGGAGAAGACGAGGAGGATTCTGCCTCAAATGACAGTAAAGATAAGGAAGAATCATCCGGAGGTATCAGTGGCATTTTAGGTTTATTAAAGAAACCGAAGATCGTCCCCCCCTCTGATAAAAAACAGTCATAAAACCAGCGTTTCCATCCATAAGGAAGTTGCTGCCCTGATTACAGAAACCACCGACACAGTCGTTCCGGAAACGATTGATCACAGAAGGCTATAACCTGTATCGAATGCGAAATCTTGTTTGCCCAATGCTTGTGTGCTATAGGGATTAGGTGCGCATTTGCGCGCTTAAAGAGGTAAGAATATGGATTTCTTTTCACGAATGTTTACATCGATGTTTCGGTCGTCAGCGAACCGTTATAAGGATCGTGCAGCGGCACAGGTACGTCGTGCGACAGTGGGTAGAGTCCAGGCCAAGGCCATGGGCGCGATGGCCAACCTCGACAAGAAAGCTTACCATGCGACAGACAATATGACCGGCATGGATAAGAATAAGAATAAATCAGGAGCCGAACTGGCCAATCAACGCAAGCAAGCCGCATCGGGCAATGTGAATACCGGTGGCGGTGGCGGTGGCGGCGGCAATGCGCGTGCAGGCGGCGGTGCGGGCGGCAATGCACGTGCCGGTGGTGGCAATGTACATGGGGGTGGAGGTAATGCCCGCGCAGGCGCCGGAGCTGCTGGTGGTGCCGCTGGTGGCGGCATGGCTCACGCCGGCGGAGGAAATGCAGGCGGCGGCAGGGGCGCTGCAGGCCAAGTATCAGCAAGACAACAGGAATCATCAAAGATGGGTAAAGGAAAGAGAAACAAAAGACAGCAAGCACTCACAATGTCTTGCATGAATTGTGGTTCGGGACTGCAGCCTGATTGGGATATGTGCCCATTTTGCGGTACACCTGTTGGGCAATTGGGAGGGCCTTCTGCACCTCAGCCCATGGCTCCCGGAGTACCGCAGCCTGTCGACTCGGGCGAAAAAACAATGGCCTTGAATCTGGACGCCCTCAATATCGACCAAAGACGAACGGTCGTCGGATGGATTGTCGCTCAGAACGGCAACCATCGCGGTGAAGACTTTCGTATTTATGACGGCAAAAATATCCTCGGCACTGCGGCCGATTGCGATATCGTTATTACCGACCCATTCCTGTCTGCAAAGCATTGCACAATCCGACACGAAAATGGTAATTTCCAGGTCACAGACCTCGATTCGATGAATGGTACCTTCGTTAACCAAAAACGTGTCACCAAATCCGATTTGATCGACAACGATACGATTCGTCTCGGACGAACAGAATTTAAATTCAAGTCACTGTTCTAATTCGACATTCGGAATTCACCATCATTCCCATTTTCAAATTATCGTCACGCCTCCCAAAGGGCGCAACCCATGATTCTTTGGGTGCAAAATCAATTACGCATTGCAGATTAAAAAACGCATGACACATCATGCATTTCTCTTTTGGACTTGCAGTCCAGTTCATAAAGTGGTAGAAGATTGACAGTTGCGTCTTTGGCGTATAGCGTCTGTCAACGTTGGAGTGTTGAGAATGTCTAAAATCAATGTACTTCGTAGTCTTGGAATTCTAATCGGTATGGCTGCCTGCTTAACCGCATGCTCTCCCGAAGAATATGGTCCCTGTTCAATCCCTAATACCAAAGCACATACCGTTGCTTGCACCCCAACAGGTGGATCTAGTACTGCAACGTGTGCAGTTGACTATGTCTTTGACTGCGACAGCCTCATCTGCGGTATTTATGATAGTTCAGAAGCATTCTGTACCCATCGATGTGAGCCTTCTCAAAATGAATGCAATAATCCGTCACATCCCGAATATTGCAAATGCCCCGAAGGCAAAAGCTGCAAAACAACGTGCCCCGAAAACGGTCATTGCGTAGAATTCATTAAAGGTACATCTGCTTACTTCTGCATGCCCGATGATATGTATAAAGCAAAAGGTCTCGGTAACCGCGCCAGCAGCAGTAGCAGTAGCAGCAGCGTTCCCGTTGAAACCACACCTGCGGAATAATTCTGATTGCATGTATTAAAAAAGGGCTTTTTCAAGCCCTTTTTTTTGTTCTTGTTTTCACCTCTGCAACCACACAAAAGAAAAAAGCATCCAGGCGGATGCAGCCCCTACTCTTTCGTGAAATTCAGACTCATCGTTGCGCCTTTGCCTACATAAATTTCCCGCGATTTTGAGAACTTGCGCGTATCAAAGAAATAAACGCGAATCGTATGGGATCCAACATTGACTTCATGTTTTTTGAGTGGGGTTTTAGAGGCAACGAGTTTACCGTCAATATAGATTTGAGCTTCTGTTTCTGCCGTAATCGTCACAAATCCCGTTGAAGCATCATCCTTCTTTTCTTCTTTTTTCTCTTCCTCTTTTTTGGGTGGTTCTTCTTTGGGAGCAACTGAAGATCCCAAATCAACATAAAGCATCAATGTCTCATTGGGATTGACGCTGAGACGGTATTTTTTTTCTGCCCCCGCTGAATTCGAAACCGTCACATTATGCAATTCGTTCGATGTCACTTCGATGCCATAATCAGCAAGATAGGCCGGATATTCCGCGCCATCGACGATAATCTTGTGCGAACTGAAGTTGACCTGAACGAAAATACGCCCCATCGGCCGCGTTTCCTTGACTTTGATTGGACGCAAATCGGGCGAGCTGTATTCTTTGGGTTCGGCATTTGCCATGCCCGCCGCGAAGATGAGGATGAGTGAGGTGAGGATGAGCTTTTTCATTCAATTCGTAATGCGGAATGCGGAATGCGGAATTATTCTCGCGTTAGAAGTCTATAGCAATTTCGACAGGTTTTGCAAAAACGAGGGTATGATTTGTGAATTTTACAAACGGATTTGTTCGCAACGATTCAATTCGTAATGTGTAATGCGTAATGCGTAATTAATGTTTCATTCTTGAGATTTATCAAAGATTGCAGGCTTTAAGGATTTGAAGAGATATGAATTGGCAAGAACTCCGTGAATGTTTGTGGGGCGTTGCGGGGCTTGCCCCGCATCGGGGGTAGCGGCGTATCGCGACGCCGAAATGCGCATCTTCGTCGTCAGCGGCGTCGTTGTGCTCGGTCACGTACCAAGTACGCTCCCTCCTACGCCTCCTTGCTTCCTAGAATCTGCATCATTTCGACGCCGCGATAAAAAGCTGAAGGTGCGTATCGTATCGCCAGAATGCGCATGCAGGCAAGCGATAGCCGCGTAGGGGGCTTGGCCCCCTTATTAATGAATAATGAATAATTGATAATTAATAATGATGAATAATCCGAAATTCTTTAGATATTACCTTCGAATTCTTAATTTCATTGTCAATTATTCATTGTCAATTATTCATTCCATTCTCAAGCGCTGCCTTGATAAAGCTTGCAAACAGCGGATGTGCCGCCGTCGGTTTAGATTGATATTCCGGATGGAACTGAGTGCAGATGTACCAGGGGTGATCCGGCAACTCAAAGATTTCAACGAGATTATTGTCGGGAGATGTTCCCGAAAATTTAATGCCGGCCGCTTCGAGCTGCGGACGCAGTTCATTGTTGACCTCATAACGATGGCGATGGCGCTCGCTAATGTCGCGCTGACCATAGATGGCGCGGACTTTCGAATCATCGGCGAGTTTGCAGGGATAGGCCCCGAGACGCATCGTGCCGCCCTTGTCGGTAACGGCTTCCTGAGAGGCCATCAAATGAATGACGGGATGCGGCGTATCAGGAATGAACTCGGATGAATTGGCATCCTCCCAGCCACAGACATGGCGTGCATATTCGACGAGCGCCATCTGCATGCCGAGGCAAATGCCGAAAAGCGGGACGCGGTGCGTGCGAGCGTATTGAATGGCGCGGATTTTACCTTCGGTACCGCGCACACCAAAGCCGCCAGGCACCAGAATGCCCTGCATCGGCCCCAAAACATCCGCGATCCCATCATCGTCGAGCGATTCGAGTTCCTCGCTATCGATATAATGCAGTTTGACCTTGGCGTCGTTGGCATAGCCGCCGTGATTGAGCGCTTCGATGAGGCTCTTGTAGGATTCGTGCAGTTTGACGTACTTGCCGACGAGCGCAATGTTCACTTCTTTGGCAGGGTGGCGGATAATCTCGCAAATCCGCTCCCAGGCTTCGATTTCGGGCTCTTTCGACCAGATATTGAGCAACTCGCAAATCTTGCCGTCGAGATTCTGCGAATGGAAATACGTCGGCATCATGTAGATGCTTTCGACATCGCGCGCGCCGTAAATGCAGTCCTCGTGGACATTGCAGAACAGAGCGAGTTTTTTGCGGATGTCGAGCGGCAAATCGCGTTCACCGCGGCACAAAAGGATATCCGGCTGAATGCCGATTTCGCGCAGCGCCGCGACACTGTGCTGCGACGGCTTGGTTTTGAGCTCATCGGCAGTTTTAATATAAGGAACAAGCGTCACATGAATATTGATGACATCATCGCGGTTCTGTTTGGCGCGGAACTGGCGAATGGCCTCCAAAAACGGCAGCGACTCGATATCGCCGACCGTACCGCCGACTTCGATAATCGCGACATCGCAATTCTGCGAGCCCTCGATAAACGCGAGCTGAATTTCGTCGGTAATATGCGGAATGACCTGCACCGTGCCGCCGAGGTAATCACCGCGCCGTTCCTTGGTAATGACGCGATAATAGATACGCCCGGCCGTAAAATTGTTGGCCTGGCGCGTGCGCGTATGCGTAAACCGCTCGTAATGCCCCAAATCCATATCGGTTTCGGCGCCATCCTCGGTGACATAAACTTCGCCATGCTGCAGCGGATTCATCGTACCCGGGTCAACATTAATATAAGGATCCATCTTGAGAAAATTGATGCGCAGCCCGCGCGATTCGAGGAGCGCACCAATCGCGGCCGCCGAAATGCCCTTCCCCAGTGAACTGATAACACCGCCTGTCACAAAAATGTACTTGGTCGATCGTGCCATGATGAATCCCCTTTTGAGTTGTTGTCAGTCTATACGATCTGCATGGATAAGCTTGGAGCTTGAAGCTTGGAGAATGGCAGTCACCACTCAAAGCTCAAAGCTCTAAGCTCAAAGCTCTATTCACACACTTGTCGTATTTAGCCTATGGTTATGTATTGGCGTGCTATTTTGGCCTGCGGCCAAAATACGCACTGCCTGTGCCGCTATCTGCGATACGCGGCACAATTGCGTTTTTTTTGAATATGGCTCATCCGTGATAGATAAACCATTCGAAATGGCGTTTTATGCCAATGCCATTCGAGTTGCAACACTTCTCAATTCGTAATTCTTAATTCGTAATTATATGGGCATTCTCTTTGTAATTCCTTAAGAATTTGGACATTTTAACTTTAGAGTGACATTTGGGTTCTGGAAATTCAATTCCGCATTCCGCATTCCGCATTCCGCATTAAAAACGCCATTTACCCTAAACTTCATACTTTCCCTTTAGTTCTGCATATTCAATTGCGCATTGCGCATTGCGCATTGCGAATTAAAAGAAACTCCCGCCATGAAAATATTCAACCCCTTCCTAATCACACTCTCCCTCGGTTTTGCCATTCTTTCGGGTACAGCCAATGCCCAGACGCCCGGCGAATCGATTTTTGTTCCCATCGAAAATGCTGCCCAGGTTCAGGATAACCCCGTCGAACCCGGCGATTCACTTGGGCGCCTCATTGCTTTAAACCGGGATTTATACCGGCTCGTGATGACCTTCAACGCCAAAGCAAAACAAGTAGAACGTTATCAGCAGCGCTATGAAAGGGGACAACTCGAAAAACGGGAGTTTGAGCTCAAATACCCCGATACGCCTTATGAATCGGAGGAAGCCAATATCGGCTATTCTGTACTGGTTGCAGAGCCAACCTTGTGTGCCCAGCTCGACGAAGCGCTCAAACGGTATATTGCCAAAAACGGCGATGCTCTGAGCTATGCCGTCGCCGATCTGACAAAGAAAACAAATGCCATGAGCGAGGAGGAGAAAGCTGCCGAAGCCGAAAAATACCGCGTAGCCATGGCAGCCATCCCCGAAGTCAGGCGTGCAGAGGAAATCCTGTATTTGTGCCTGTATAAATACAAAAACGACAATGGGGTTCCGACGGTCTATTCCGTCGAAAAGACGATGCGATCGTGGTTCGTTATCGAAACACCGCTGATCGATGCATGGCTTGGGAACGTCGATTAGACGGGAATGATCCCCCCTGCGGGGCGTAACTTATTTCGGTATTTGTTAGTTAATTGCGCATTGCTCATTGCGCATTCAAATTCTCAATTTTCCTTTTTTTGAATGGATCAACGCAATGCCTGAGTGGATAGAAACAGTACTTAACTTTAGCGTAGTCGAAATCAGCGTCAGCGATATTCTCATCATTGTGTCGTGCATTATCGGCGCCTTATTGTTCGACAAGCTGACGCGATGGATGATTGGCAGACTCCAGAAAAGACTCGAAGCCAATCCCAAAGCCAAGCGTTCATTATTTAAAGGGCCGCTGCTTACAGCAGCCGCGAAGCCGCTCCACGCCTTGCTGCTCACGTTGGGATGCGGTCTCGGCCTGCTCATTATCGATCCGCCCAGCTGGGGGGTCGATGTTTTTCGGGTGATTACGCTCATTCTAAAAGCCATCACGATTTGGTGCGTCGTCTGGTACCTGCTCAAAGTGACCGATCAGGTGACCGAGCATCTGGCGCATAAAGCTTCCCAGACCGAAGACACGCTCGATGATATGATGATCCCCATCCTGCGCGGTGTCTCGAAATTCATCATCGTCGCCATCGGCGTACTGCTCGTCGTGCAAAATATGGGCTATTCGGTATCATCGCTGATTGCCGGCCTTGGGCTCGGCGGTGCCGCCATCGCACTGGCTGCAAAGGATACCATCGCCAACTTATTCGGCTCTCTCGTCGTGTTTTTGGATCGACCGTTTGATCTCGGGGATTGGGTCATTTTTAACGGCGTCGAAGGTACTGTCGAAGAAATCCGCGTCCGAACGACATTGGTCCGGGCTTTCGACGGTTCCGTCGTCATGGTGCCCAATGCTTCGCTCACGAGCGCGAATATCAACAATATGCAGCGCCGCGAACTCCGTCGTCTCGATGCCAATTTTGGGGTTTATTATTCGACGACAGCCGAACAGGTCGACAATATCGTTGCTGAACTCAAGCAGTATGTCCAGGACCATCCCGAAACCTTCGGCCCCAACTATTACATTGGTTTTAGCGGTTTTGGCGATTCGAGCCTCGACATTTTTGTTCTGGTCTACACCTACAAAACCGGACTTGCCGGCTTTTGCGAAGTGCGACAGCAATTTTTGCTCGAAATCATGCATACCGTCGAACGCAACGGAACCGGATTTGCCTTCCCAACACGCACTTTAGAGTGGGCATCCAATTCACCGGCAGCCCCAAGACTTCCCGTTGAAATGATGAAAGAAACAAATATGGCAATCGTAGAAAAAAAATAGCGTTTAAAAAAGCGCAACTGGTGATATATAGCAAAATGATAGCCTGCGGGCTGTAAGTCAATCTACGGCAGGATGCCGTTTTATCAACTCCCCCATTGGGAATAGCAAACACAAAGGAGATAACGATGCAGATCGATATCAGCTTCCGTCACATGGAACCCTCTGACACACTCAGGGATTATGCTGACGAAAAGATCCGTCGTGTAATTCGCAAGCACATCCGTGATGATTTTGATGCACAGATTACGCTTGCCGTTGAGAAATTCCGTCACATTGCCAAATTGCACCTTTCGTACAAGGGCATTTCGATCAAATGTGAAGAAAGCAGCGATGATATGTACAAATCGATCGATCTCGCCCTCGACAAACTCGAGCGCCAGATTCATCGCTATAAAGGCAAACTTCGCGATCACAAGCCCGGCAATGTCAATGTTGCCCGTACACTCGATGTCGCCGTCGTAGCACTTCCGGATGCCGAGGATGACGAAGAAGTCGAAGAAGAAGTCATCGAAGAAGTCGAAGTGAAAGAAGAAGCCGTCGAATCGGCCAGCGCCAAGGTCATCAAACATGAACAGCTCGCACTCGTCGAAATGAGCATGGACGATGCTGCCATGAAACTGAGCCTCGAAAATGTTCCCGTCGTCGTTTTCATCAACGCCGATACCAAGATGACGAACGTCCTCTATCGCCTCGAAGATGGCAAATGTGGCCTGATTGCTTTGGATAAATAATTTTTGATACTCGCCTTGTGACGTGTTTCCACGTCACTACGGCTCGCTTTGCGCGGCTATCCCTGTGGGATACGCCGCGCATTTTGTTTTTGGGGAAACTCACAATGCATAAAAGATTACCTATTATCTTCATTGCAGGTTTATTTGTTATAGGATGCAGCAAACCCGCTTCTCTTCAAGAGAAACTGGCTTCTCCAGAGAGGGATACTCAATCACAACCCTCTGCTTCGGTTGAACTCATTCCTGAAACGAGACAACCAGAAATACCAGCAGAACCCCAAAAAACAAACGAGATAGCGGCTGAAAATAAAACGCCTTGTTTAAAAGTATCCGGTCCGTTCTGTGAAGTGATTGGATCCGAGAGTGAATGTGATCCCAAACTCATTGAAAACCATTACAAACCAGGGGATGAGCTTTATTGGGTCAATCGTACGCAATACGATACCATCGAGTGTTATTACACAGAGAAAGAATTCAATGAAAGTCACAAACCCGGTGAATGTTCAGAATTACAGAATGAGGGTAAAGGCTGTATCATCGATGATTCACCCGATTGTAATTTGATGCTTGACGAGAATTGTACGGTTACATTTACGCGGGCAAGCTGCGATGAAAAATTGTTGGAACTGGGCAAAAACGTTGGCGATTCAGTTCCCGGAATCAGGTTTGCAGACCAGAAAGTGGAGTGTTGTTATACGAAAAAAGAAAGGCGGAAGTTTGTCGAAAAACAAAAATTGAAATGCAATCATAAAGAAGAATCCGAGAATGATATTTTGGAATGCATGAACAAGTAAAGAAAATCGTCACGCCCCGAAGGGGCATATCATTCATAGCGAATAACCGGGTGCGACGCAGGCGCGCCCGGATCATGATGATCGCAGGCCGTATTGAGCGCAGCGAAATAGGCCGAAGAGCGAGTGTAGTGCCGGAGGCACAAGCGAGCGAAAAAACAGAAAAGCACTTGCAAATCGACGAAAAAAATGGTAGAGGCGCGCGCCGAAAGTGGGCCGATAGACTTTTTTAGGTCAAAGGCTCACCGAAAAAGCGTAGGGGCTGGTCACGAAGTGGCTGTAAGTCGCCTAAAAGGTTACAGGTGTGTCAAGTGGAATATCTTGACAATAGAATTTTTATCACTATACTGCTTTGGTTTTAAAATAACCCCGGAATTGGTTTGGGGTTAAAAGGCATTACAAGAAAGAGGAGATACAATGCCGACAATCAATCAGCTGGTAAGAAAAGGCCGCGAGCGCAAGACGTCGAAGACGAACTCGCCGGCATTAAAGAGCTGCCCGCAGCGCCGTGGCGTCTGTGTTCGTGTTAGCACGACGACGCCGAAAAAACCAAACTCGGCTCTTCGTAAAGTGGCTCGTGTTCGTTTAACAAGCGGAATGGAAGTTTCGAGCTACATTCCCGGTGAAGGCCACAATCTTCAGGAACACAGTGTTGTTCTGATTCGTGGTGGTCGTGTCAAGGACCTCCCGGTGTGCGTTATCACATCATCCGTGGTACACTGGATTCAATGGGTGTCAATGCAAGACGTGCGGGCCGTTCGAAATACGGTGCGAAACGTCCTAAGTAAGAGAGGAGTTAAGCAATGCCAAGACGACGTGAAGTCGAAAAACGCGATATTCTGCCTGATCCGCAGTATCACGACAAATTGGTGGCCAAATGCATCAATGCTTTGATGTATGACGGCAAAAAGAGCACCGCAGAATCCATCATGTATGGCACGCTGGATCTGTTGGGCGCGAGAACGAAAGGTGGCGAGGACAGCAGTCTGGATGTTTTCAAGAAAGCCGTTGACAATGCACGTCCTACCGTCGAAGTCAAGAGCCGCCGCGTGGGTGGTTCGACCTATCAGGTTCCTGT
>JAGACY010000286.1 GCA_017613855.1 Pseudomonadota bacterium | reverse complement strand
CCGCTTTACCTCTGTGAATGACATGTGCGTTACCCCGGTGTAAAAAGTGTAAAAACTATAAAAACTAATAAAGCTCTTACACTGAATTGGGATAACACAAATAAAATTAACTTCACAGACGGGGTATTATTAGGCGCTTACGCTGGAAAACTGAAAAAGGTGGCTTTCGTATGCTTTAGCATAGCGGCGTTTGCGAGTGTATTGGCCGCATCGCGGCCAATAGCGAGCAGATAAAATAAAAAACTCAGCTGCACACTACATGCAGTTTTCTTCTTCAAGATAAAAACAATACTTCAGCGAGGGATTGTCACAGTAATCAATAGCTGCTTCAAGGCAATAGAAGTCAAAGCTTAACCCCGGCTCTATAAGCACAGAATCGCAGTAGTTAAATTTTTCTTCTGCTGAACATGTATCTTTTTTCGATGGTGAAGAGCAATCCGTCATGCGTTGACAATAATAATTGTCATCCAATGTATAACCATCTTCCCAACAACCTGAACAGGAATATATTTTCTTCAAACAGATTGCCATATCATCAGTATCGCCGCTTTCATCAAATTCGGGGGTATATTGATATAATTGATAATCATCTTTACATTCGATGGGAACACATTTTCCATGACGACATTCGCCTTTGTCGGTTCCTTCCCATTCGGGCTGAGCGAAGCAATTGATCTTTTTGGTTCCGCATTCATCGATATCTTTAATGCATCTTTTTTTATCTCCGGACGGATGCTCTCCCGTGGCACATTGCGTTACTTGGCATGCACCATTTTCACATTTTGCAGCAATGCCGCCGGTTTGCTTGACACAGTCCGTTTTTTCCCAGATGGAATTGACACAGGTGAGCAGATCATTGCCATTACAATCGATTGTTCCCTCTGTACAAGGAGTGCTCTGACTTTCCAGAACACAAACTCCGTTACTGCAAACCTGCGGGGATTCGCATGCAGATTCTTTCCAAATGCCACCCTGACACACAGCAATTTGGGTATCATTGACACATTTTTTATCCCCCTTCTGGCATGTCTGTTCACAATGTCCATCGACGAGCCGATAACCATCCGCGCATTGACATTTGCCATTAAGACAGGTTTGACCGGATTGACAGGCGGTATAACTGCCTTCAGAACACGATGCATCAGCACCGCAATAATCGAGGCTCGTCTTCGGATCGATACAGCTGCCATTGCATATCACATCTTTACATTGTGCATTGTCTATACATTCGCCCTGTGCACATATTTCATTTGTCTTGCATTGGATATGGTTCGATCCACAATTTTGATTATTATCGGTTTTGCACAAACCGGATTCTTCGTGCATTCCCGCAGGGCAATCCCCGATGCATGTATTGCCGTCGCATTTCTGAAACGAGGAACAGACGGAGCCATGCCAATCCGGACTGTTGCTGTCATCGCTGTTGCATTCACCTCTGGCACCACAGAAATCGGAGCTGTTTGTCGGCCAGCATTTTTGATTGCAAAACGCAAATCCGGTTCCACATAACTCATGACAGTATGAAACATCTTGTGTATCTTTGGCACAAACAGAGTAATCGGGCGGGCAAAATCCATCTGCTATCATTTGACACGGTTCATCCGAATCATTGCAGAAATGCTTCGTACTGTCTTTTTGAATGTAGTATTCGGCTGATATACACGGATCCCCGTGTTCGACAATGTCCTTTAACGTACATCCCCAACAAACCATTGAGAAGCAAAGCAACAATAAAACTGAATGCGTGTATTTTTTCATAGTATTATTTGGAAAGGAAACTATTCCATTATATTACAGGTATTGCAGTATATCGATTTTGGTTCTGTTTAACCATCGTGTTTTTTTACAGACAGCAGGGAATGCATATTTCCCCGGGGTCGCCCCTACATATTGCTGTTTTTTTTCTCTGGGTACATGATTTTCTTCTTAAGAGCGAGCCATTCTCACACGGCGGAATAAAACATCGAATAGTAAAATGGCCAGTGCCAAAAAGAGGAAATAGTAAAATATGGGGCTGAAGGTGCGAATTTTAACGCCCTCTGGATCTGCAGTTTCGACAAATTTAGGATCGATTTTACCTGCAGTTGTCTGAGCGACGGCATCGAGCAGATCGAGATTGGGCTCTGGGCTGGCGAATTCCTGGGCATAAGGAAATGAGAATGTTTTTTGTGCAAATCCCAAAGAATCCTGTGCATCTTTGAGTTCGGCTCTGGCCTGATAGGTACCATACACCGGCAATACAAATGTATTTTCATAATATCCCGGAGCGGTCTGCGGCAGCCGAAGGGTCATTTTTTCGCCGTCGGGACGCGTGATCTCAGCTTCGATATCGAGCCCATTCAAAAAGGCATCGTTTTCGGAGACGGCATCGACAATGACGCGGACATTGTCATTTTCGCGCTGAACAATCATGTCGTAGCGCATTTCTTCTTCGGTTTTCATGGTTGCGCGCACGACCTGTGCCCAGAATTTTGCAAAGCTCGAGGATTGTTTAATCCAGCCGGAAGCCCATCTGTTTTTGGCATCGCTTGTAAAAACGGTAGTTTTACCACTACCAAGGTTCCAATGGGCGAGAATTGGCGCACCATTTGGGGCTTTGAGGATGGTCTGGCTGCCTTTTTTGGCCTTGGTACCGACATAGCCCAGCAATGTCTGGAAGGTCACGCCGCTGATCATCTCATGACTTTTAGCGACTGTCGGCACAAAGGGCGTCTCGACGACAGCCTGATTGGCGACGCGGTTGGTTTCTTCGACAAAGATGCGAGGTACGGAACTCGAATCTTTGGCGATATATGCGCGCCCTTTGCCGAGATTGGCGATGCGGCTGAGCAGCGTCGTGTCGGCATTGGCCAGAGCGATAGTCGAAACCGTCATGCGGGCTTTGGCCATTTCGCGCACGAGTTTATCGATGCCATTATAGGAACTGCGCCCATCGGTGAGCAAAATGACATGTTTGGTTTTGGCCGAAACCATGGCCATTTCGAGATAGGTCATTTCGAGTGCATCTCGGATATTGGTACCGCCATTGGGATGCATGCGGGAAATCTTGTCATTGATGCTGTATCGATTGACCGCGCGAGTCATGGGTACGACGATATAAGGGGCATCGTCAAAGCCAACGACGAGTACGCGATCCTGTGCCTGCAGAGCAGCGACACTGGCTTTTGCAGCCTCTTTGGCAATTTCGAGATTGCGGTTCTCGCGCATGGATCCCGATTTATCGATGACGAGTGCAATTGCCGAAGACTGATTCTTTTGGGGATTGTCGTTTTTAAATTCGACCGGCAAAATCTTTTCGATCGTCGTATTTTCATATCCGCCGGGGCCAAATGCAGACTCGCCACCGACTGCGATAAAGCCGCCGCCCTGACGTTTGACATAATCCTGAATGAGATTCATGTTTTCGCTGGTGACGTTGGTGCGTCCGGTATTGGTTTCGCGGGGAACATCACCAAGAATGACCGCAGAATACTTGAGGATTTCTTTCATCGAAGTCGGCAGCCCGGTTGCCATGCGGACTTCGACATCGAAATTTTGTCCCTGGGATTCGCCATAACCGGCGAGTGCGCGCTGCAGATAGCTTGCATTCTGGGCATTTTGCTCGATGTAGAGGACTTTGGGTTTGCCCTCAATGTTAAATTGATCGAGCAATGTATTGTTTTCGGCAAAACGGTCCTGATCTTCGGGCACGTTGTCGAGTACAAATTTCATGGGGAGTGTGCCCGGGGCATCGGCTTCGGTCGTCAGGGTAATGAAATTCTGCCCTTTGATGAGTTCAATGTCCTGCGATAAAGCAGTATCGGGCATGTTGTTTTTGTCGACAGCCAAATGCACCGAAGTTTCGTGCGTGGATTCGATTTCGAGTACGATTTCGAAGGGTTTGCCGACGCGAAGGTTATCGCGGTCCCGAACATCGAGGGATTTGATCATGATCTCACGGGCAGGCGGCGATTCGAGATGCATGACATCGATGCGGATATCCTGTGCACGTGCGCGAGCGGCTTCGAGCAGCACGTCGCCCTGTGTCTGGTTGCCATCCCCCATCAGCACGATGCGCCGAACATGATTTTCGGGGAACAAGGCATAACTGAACCGCAGAGCCGATTCGATATCGGTCTGCCCGGAATGATCGCGTTCGAACTCGGGAAGTTGTCCATCTTCGCCGATTTCGACGACTTTTGGAGTGCTCCCGAAGGTGACTACCTGAATATTGGTTTCGGAATTGCGGTTGCGAAGTGCCGAAGTAATTTCATCGCGGGCATTTTGCAGCATTTCGTCGGGGACGGATTCGCTGACATCGACGACATAGATGACAGACACAAGGCTCGTCTCGGACGTTTTTTCGACATCAATGAGCGCGAGTGCAATCGCAGCGAGCAAGGCCACACGCAATAAAACACTCATGCCACGCTGCCACACCGGAAAATCACTCAGGGAATGACGTGCCGGGATGAGCAGAATGGGCCAAAAAGCCAGCAATCCGATCCATTTAAGATGGAATGCGCAGTACTGCGTCGCCACCAGCGGTTCTGTCATATTGACGAACGGAAGGGAATTGAGCAGGCGGATGAGATCGATATCGGTAAACTCGATGGTTTCGAGATTCGGGAACCAAATCCATTGAGCATAAGCCCAAAGATTGAGCGCCAAAAGACCGAGAACGATGGCCCAGAAGATGATGTGTTTGAGGATTTTCATAATGGGATGAATTGTCATCGAATTAAGGGAAAACCAATAAATTCGTGGAAAAATCCGTTGGCGGCGCGTATTTTAATAGCGCCGCCGCGAGGCGTATGGGCTGAAAGCCCATAGCCGAAGCCACAAAAAAATGGCATAAGAGACGAGCAGACAATCTGCCCTCTTTGAACAGGATAATAACATGAAACGATTCATTTTGTGTGTGATGGGATGTTTATTTTTAGCTATTTTGGGGATGCAATTCGCACCACAGGCCGCTTCGCTGGAAATATCCGAGCCTGAGCAGGTCGATTTGGCCAAATTGCCCGAGAATGCAGTGACCATTTATACACAGGGAAAAATGACGTTTTCGGAGGAGGATATTGTTCCGCTGAATTCGGGATCGTCCGGATATACGCAGAAATGGGAGTTTTACATTTATACCAAGCCATATAAAACGCGCATTAAGTTTGAGATTTCGAACTTTGCCTTTAGTAAGAACGACGCCAAAATTCGCGGTTATGTGCAGGAAGTCGATGATAATGGCGAGGCGTTAAAGGAATATAAGCTGTCAAAGACGTACAAGAATGGCGAGTGGAGCAAAAGCAAAGATGGCCTGGGACTTGTGTTTGGTGACTATACACTGAGCTACAAAGCGGGTGTTTTTCATATCACGGGGAGTTTTGAGAAAGGTACCTTTGAATATGATATTGCAGAGCATCCCTGGAAACCCGGGACAGGAAATGCATATTTTGGCAATACATCGGCCAATGTCTTTAAATACAGCATTATGACGTACCATCAGCCCGTGGTGAACAGCGTGTTTCATGTGGATGGCCAAGATGTTCCGGTTACCGGATTGGCGTATGGCAACCATTATGCAACGACAGTGGCCGTTTATGACATGTTCGATGAAATTTCGGATTTCAGAAAGCTAACCGATGATTTGCTGGTCGAATTCCGTTATTTTGTGCCGAGTGAGAAATACAACGCCCAGCCTTTTGGATTTATGTTTGTCGCTTATCAGGGACAGCCGATATTGGGGGCACCGTCGATCGAACGCACACCGCTCGAGACCTGGTATGATGATGACAATTACCACTATGAAATTGATGCACGTCAGCGCATCGTTGCCCGTGAAGGCAGCAACACCGCGACTTTCACCGTTTTGACAGCCGATCCTCAGGCTTCAGATCCGTATGCCGATTTGCCGGCATTTCAGCGCAATCTGGCCTCCCGGTTTTCGAAACCCATCGAATACAGCATTAAAATGGATTGGGAATTGCTGCTGGATGTCGACGGCTACCAGGCGAAGATCCCATTCCCGGGAAGTTATTCGCTGACGAGACTGAGATAATGCGGAATGCGGAATGCGGAATGCGGAATTAATTTGTTTGATGGTTCATTCATCCCATCCGTGGGTTACGCTACGCTCACCATCCGTGGGTTATTCAATTGTTCCCATGGTGATTTCATTCCCATCCGTGGGTTACGCTACGCTCACCATCCGTGGGTTATTCAATTGTTCCCATGGTGATTTCATTCCCATCCGTGGGTTACGCTACGCTCACCCACGGCTATATTCTGGCGCCCCTACAGGGCGCTGGTGGTGACGCCCCTGCAGGGCGTGACGTTTTTTTTGTCATTGTCATCCAATTCCGAATTCCGAATTCCGAATTCCGCATTACAAAGTAATGTCGGCCTGGGTACCGCGTTTGCCATCATCGCGATCATGCAGGGCAATGCGGCCGTTGTGATCTTCGATAATTTTGCGGACAATGGCGAGTCCGAGCCCTGTGCCATCGGATTTGGTTGTGAAATAGGGCATAAAGAGCTTGGATTTTTGTTCGTCGGTCAGGCCTGGCCCGTTGTCGATGATGTGCAGACAGAGGGTATGTTTTTCGTCATCGGGCTGAACGATCATGAGGTCAATTTCGGGTTCGAAATGGGCATTTCGTGCTGCTTCGATGCCGTTTCGAACGATGTTAATCACAACTCGGCGCATGAGCTCATTGTCAATTTCGATGACGACGGTTTTGAACTTTTCTTCGGGTTCATGCAGCGTTACACGTTTGGCTTCTTCGCTGAACTGTGGGTTTTGTTCAATGACATTGGCAACAAACTCGTAGAAACAGACCGGTTTCTTTTCGGGAATCGGCATGCGTGCAAATTCGCTGAAATTCTTAACGAGTTTGCGCAGGGTTTCGGTTTCTTCGGTGACGATTTCAACGGCATTGGTCAAAAGCCGGCGGTATTTTGGGGGATTATCGATGTAATCCTGGAACTTGCCATCGAGCTGCTGTACCGCAAGTACAATTGGTGTAAGGGGATTTTTAATTTCGTGAGCGAGTCGGCGTGCCACTTCCTGCCATGCCTGCATGCGCTCGATATAGGCTTTGGATTCCTGAGCGCCGCGCAGTTCATCGACCATCGTGTTAAACTGCGTCATGAGGAATGTCATTTCGTCGTTGGTCTTACTCTTGATGAGAACTTTTGTATTCAAATCCCCATCGGCGATGCTCTTGGTTGCGCGCGTTAACTCGGACATCTGCCTGCTGAGCGGAATTGCGATATAGAGTGCACCAATAATGGCGAGTATAAAGACGATGGCCGCAATGGTAATAAAGATGTTCTGATAGAGCTTGGTGACACTGGAATCATCATCGTCTTCCATGGCCGAAATGCTGCCATGCCGATAGCGATTCTCGCCAAGCTGCTGGTACTGTGCCTCCTGAGCCCGATCGATGGCAAAGACGACGATCAGCTGAATTCCCCGCATCGAAACAGGTGCTGCTTCAGAAATTGCCGATACTTCTTCGGGCAGGGATTCCAATTCACTCGTTTTGCTATATTCGCCTTCGACCGGTTCGGCAATGAGAACGGGCATTTCATCCAGATCCGCATTGACACTGGGTTTTGCGTCGTTAAAACGCGTTCTGAGAGCAATGGGAATGGCCGCAATCTGGCGTTTATAATGCCGTTTATCGAGATTGGATGATCCCGTTTGAACCAGTGGGCTCATGTTCAAAGACAGCTGTATCTCGACGGCAAGATCGGTTGAATTGACAATTTTGTCGAACAGCTGCTTGAGTTCACCTTGAAATTCCTTGCTCTGGGTAATTTCACTGATGTGAGTAATCTGATATTTGGCGAGCAGTGCATCGACCTCGAGTTCGATATTGCGCTTAATGAGCTCAATGCGCGAGGATTCGGCTTTTACCCAGGAACGATAAATATCCGAAACGCCTTCGATACTTTCGGCCGCTTCTTTCTGCAAGTTCTGATTAAAATCGTCGATACGATTAAAAATGAGCAATGACGCGACCATAGGGACGATTGCGATGAGAATCATCGCGCCCATGATTTTGAGTGTGAAGGATTTATGGAAGTGTTCTTTGCTCATTCTTATCTATAAGGGATTAAAATCACATTGACTTCAGAATTAAAGTCCTGGGCTTGCAAATCAATTACACATTGATCATTGTTCATTAGAGGGCTGCTGCGGTCCTTGCTGCGCCTGTTGTTCGGCTTCTTCTTTTTCACGCTGGATGCGCTCTTTCTCGTAAACGATTTCGTGCCATTTGCAGCTGCATGCAGAGAGTTCATCGCTCATGGCTTCGTATTCTTCGGTCGTAGCATCTTCTTTGGCGAGCAGTGCATCGGCGCGTTCGAGCAGTTCTGTCGAGGTTTTGATGAGTTCTTCGTCGGCATCACCGGAATTTTCGCGTTTCATACGGGCAATGCTGAAGTCGAGGCTTTGAACTTTATTTTTGGCCACAAGTTTGGCTTTTCGGGCTTCGTCGGCTTCGCGTGCGGCTTCGGCATCGGCAATGGCACTGCGGATTTCATCTTCGGTGAGGCCGCCGGCACCCATGAGGACGAGCGATTCAGCCTTGTTGGTCTTCTTGTTGGTAGCAGAAACCCGAATCACGCCATTGGCATCGATATCGAAACAAACCTCGATTTGAGGCACAGCACGCGGTGCCGGCTCGATATCGGAGAGTTCAAACTGGCCCAGGAAGCGGTTTTCATTCGCGAACTGACGTTCGCCCTGATAAACGTTAATGGAAACGCTCGTCTGATTGTCGACGGTCGTACTAAAGAGCTTTGTCTTTTTGGTGGGAATCGTCGTATTGCGTTCGATAAGTGGCACCATCAGGCCGCCGTTGGCTTCGACGCCAAGTGTGAGCGGCGTGACATCCAGAAGAACGATATCAGTCACATCGCCGGCGAGTACGCCGCCCTGGATTGCAGCCCCCATTGAGACGACTTCATCGGGATTGAGGCTGTGATTGGGAGCTTTCTTAAAGAATCGCTCAACCTCGCTCTGTACCAAAGGAATTCGTGTTGAGCCCCCGACGAGCAGCACTTCGGCGATATCTTCAGGTTTGAGGTTGGCATCTTCGAAAGCGCGCGAACAGCAATTGAGGCTCTTGACAATGAGCGGACGCATCATCATTTCGAGCTGTGCACGCGAGAGCATGGCGCGCAAATGCTTGGGCCCAGAGGCATCGGCCGTCAAAAACGGCAGATAAATCTCCGTCTGGACCATCGACGAAAGTTCCATCTTGGCTTTTTCTGCGGCTTCGCGAACGCGCTGAATGATCATGGCATCGCCGCGCACATCCATTCCCGTGTCTTTTTTAAACTGTTCGAGCAGCCAATCGACGATGGTCTGATCGATATCATCGCCGCCGAGATGGGAGTCACCATTGGTCGACAAAACCTCGATGACGCCGCCGCCAATCTCGAGAATCGAAATATCGAAGGTACCACCGCCAAAATCGTAGATGGCGACTTTTTCATCTTTGTCTTTATCGACGCCATAGGCAAGTGCAGCCGCCGTCGGTTCGTTGATAATGCGGCGCACATTGAGACCTGCAATTTCGCCGGCAACCTGCGTGGCACGGCGTTGTGCATCATTAAAATAAGCGGGGACCGTAATGACAGCATCGGTCACCTGGCGCCCCAGATACTGCTCGGCACATGCTTTGAATTTCGACAGTATCTGTGCGGAAATCTCGCTGGGGCTATAGATCTTGCCATTGATGCGCACGCCCAGATCGCCGTTGAGCTGATCGCACGTTTCATAAGGCACGCTCTTGCGATCGGCCTCGGGAACTTCATCGTAGCGTTTACCCATAAAGCGCTTGATCGAATAAATGGTGCCCAACGGATTGACGAGACTCTGACGGCGCGCCATATCGCCAACGAGAATGCCGTCATTTTCGGTATATCCGACAACACTGGGCGTGACGCGGCTGCCTTCGGCATTGGCAATCACGACGGCTTTGCCGCCTTCAAAAACGCTTAATACTGAATTGGTTGTTCCGAGATCGATTCCGATAATAGTCATATTTTTCCTTTTGGATGTGAAAGAAATCTTGTGGGACCGTATGAAAATACAGGCGCATCATTATAAATTAGCAATGAGCAATGTGCAATGCGCAATTGGGATGCAAAATCAAAGGAGGACTCTAATTAATGCGGAATTGGAATACAAAACCAAAGGAGGACTCTGAAACTAAAATAACTATCATTCTTTAGAAATAGCTTTAAGAATACTCTAATTGTTCATTATCCATTATTCATTATTCATTGTTTTCGGTGCTATTTGCCTTGTGCGCAGCACTCGGCAAATACGCACCTGTTCTTCCGCGCTATTGCATACGCGCGGAAGTGCCTGTTGATTGAGGGCTACCGTATATAAAGATGTGTTGCCAAATGAAGCTCTGGGCTTTTGAAAGACGCCATACCGAAGTGAAATGCAGCAGTCCTGATTGATTATTTTTCTTGCCTGTTTCGTGTAAGATCATTTATATTACAATAGTGTTTCTGTATTCAAATGGAGCGAATCTGCCCCGGAGTATATTATGTCGAAAAAAATCTTTGTAGGCGGTCTTGCATGGGCGACAACCGATGATGTTCTGCGTGCAGCCTTTGAACCATTTGGTGCTGTGGTAGAAGCCAAAGTCATCGTCGAACGCGAAACCGGCCGCTCCCGGGGATTCGGATTTGTAACATTCGAAGAAGAATCATCCGCAGCCGAGGCCATGAGCACAATGAATGGTCAGACGCTAGAAGGACGCACCATTCGTGTTAATTCGGCAGATGACAGCAAGAAGAGGCCATCCGATCGTCCTCAAAGGAATTTCAGCAAACCACGCTCTCCGGAAGTTGTCATCCAGCGACGCGATGACAATCCTCCGCAGCCGCGCCATAACTATACAGAACAGGACTTTTCCTACCCGGATGACAACTCCAATCAGCGCAGGGAAAACCGCAAAAAAGATAAGAAAAAAAGAGAGCGCTTTGAGGATGATGACCGTTGGTAATCCCATAAAATGACGAACCTTGAGATATTAGCAAAATTGAGGCGTCTTCATACGCTGCTCGTCCTCGGCAAACGCAGCAATAATCTGGCGCTTGCCATTCGCAAGGCCATCGAAACCATTGCCGCATGGAATCAGTCCGCCGAGGATATTGTTGCCCATACCCCCATTAAACAGATTTTTGCCGGATATGGGCCTAAATTTATTAAAATATTCGAAGAACTCATGCAGACGGGAGAGATCGCCCTCATTGGGCAACTGCAGCCCGAGTTTGATCCATTCTTCTGTTATTTGTGCGAGATTCCCGGTATCGGCGAAACCATGGCACGGCGCATGTTTTTTGATCGCAGCATCCAATCGATGGATGATTTGCGCATTGCCTATACCAACAATGTTTTGCAGCGCATTCCCGCTTTCGGCGACGCCAGACTTAAAGCCATCGAAGATATCCTTTGGCAGTCCCAGAAGCATCACCATTGGGAAAAACCTTTGGACAATGAAAGCCCGGCTGAGGAGCATTCCCAGACTGCGGAAACCGTGCATGATTCCATGAATTCAAGAGAATTCAAAACACCCGAATTTATATCTTCGCAGCTCGACTTGTTTGGTTCTGTTTTTCCCGAAGCCAAAGAATCTTCGCAAGACAGAACACTGCCTCTATTCGATGTCGAAACACCTTTGGAATCTGATATATCCGCCGAATCTTTCAAAACGGAGGAACAAAACCAACCTGCAGAACAAGATGAATTCACGCAGGATATCAACTCTCGTACTTCTGTATGGGATTTGCCCGAAACTCAGGATGAACAGCAGGCTTCGACGGATTTGGACGCCTATCCGCAGGAATTTATCGAATCCAACTCTTTGCTTTTTCGGGATATCAAACCACAAGCCACTCCTGTTGAGCCAGATCCATTACAACACGAAGAAGATACCATCCTTTCGGAAGATGACGAAAACCTCGCCAAAGCATTGGTACAGGCGATGGAAGTCAAGCCACCGCGCGATGAGCAGCTCGAACGGGAATTGGGTGCCGTCATTGCGCGCGACTTAGCCGAACATGGAATACAAAGAGAGCTTCCGGCGCTTAATCCCACACCAACAATCGATAACGAAGATGAGGGGGAGATATTAAAAGGGGATTGTTTAAAGGCGTGTTTTATCCGTGCTGAAATTGTCTATGCCGAAACGATTCATGCCAAAACAATTCACTGCACCCAGATCGTGCTCGAACCACAACATTCTTATTGTTCGAGCGGGGATGCCATTTCTCTGGATGAAATCCAAACCCATCAGATCGAAGTGAATGAAATTCTCGCAGACAGTCTATTTGTGCGGGAAATTCATGCCCACTGTATTACGGCTGATATCATTGTTTATGCGCCGTATGATCATAAATAGCGACGTGTTTTTTGCACGTCGCTATTTATGATCATAGGCGCATAGCGCAGGCGTATTTGGCGAAGCCAAAAAGCCGAAGCTCCAAAATTCTGAATTTTATCCAAAATTGGGTAAACAGGAGCCGGATTTGATGGGTCAAATTCAAAAAATCAAAAAAAATCGACATTTTTGTCAAAAAAATAGCGATATGTGGTTGAAAGTAAGTTTAGTTTACGGCATAAAGGGAAATTGCACTTTGATGCATGCGGGTACGAGTAAAACACACGTGTGCATACCTCATTAAACATACCAGCCAGAAGGCTGTCATAGGAGAGAAAGCGATGAAAAAAACATGGATAATGATAGCAATGCTGGCAGCTTTCAGCTGTGCATGCGACGATGATAGCAAAGACGATTCCTGTGTGAATGGCACTCGTATTTGCAATGGTTCTGGCGTTCGTGCCGAATGCGTCGATGGAGATTTTGTTGAAATTCCCTGTTCTGCAGGCAGCACATGTGACAACGGTGCCTGCAAACAAGTGACTGAGAATTGCGCGAATGCAATGTTGGCCGTACCTGGAATCGATGGTCATTCCATTTCTTACTGTGTCAATGGCCGCATGGTTACGGATCCCTGCCCCGATGGTTACACCGTAATGAACGGTTTGCACGGTGCCTATTGTATGGCTCCCGCCAATAGTGTTGTTGCGGATTCGAGTTTATGCACTTCGAATGGTGCACAACGCTGCTCGGCCATGGGCGTTCATCAGGTTTGCAATGGCACCAAATGGGTAGATCAGCCTTGCACAACCAATGCGGATGAAGCTTCTGCATGGAAATGCGAATCCGGCAAATGTGTCCATTATACGGTATGCTATGAAGGCCTGCTGAGCTGCGATGGAAACACCGTTCTCCAATGCACCAAGGGCGCCAAAGAGAATCTGTGGAAGAAATCTACCGATTGTGCCGCCGATGGCAAAGTCTGCAGAGCCGGCAAATGTGTGGATGGCGGCGGTTCTTCACAGGGCGGGAAAATTACCTGTGATGAATATGAGAGCCAGTACGGTGAATGTCAGATGAAGTCCGGTGGTTCGTGCGCAGATTATTGCAGATCCCAGGGTTCAGACAAATGCTATGTCGATTTGGATGAAGGCGTGATCGACTGTGGCGAAGGTGGGTCTTCGAGCGGTGATTACATGACCTGTGACGAAGTCGATGAACAATTTGCTTCCCAGGGCGGCTGTGTACTCGACAGTGGTGAGAAATGCCAGGATGCCTGCAAGGATGAAGGCTCTGATGTCTGCTATATCAGTATGGCAGATGGTGCGCTCCTTTGCGAAGATCCAGGCGGTTCTTCGAGCAGCGGTGAAAAATGTGATCTTTACGACTGCGGCAGCACTAAATTTGAAAACAACCAGACAGGCACTCAGATTTGTGCCGATGAAGGTCAATTCAGTTCTCCGGTTTGCGACGCCGAAGGTCTGTATTGCATGAAACGTGAAGCCAGCAAAGACTCGACCTGCAGTGACGGTGAAACCGCTTACACTTATCAGAAAACAGACGGCACCACTGGATCTGGTTGCTTTGTTGTCGGCACCAGCAGCAGCTGCCTGACCGCGAGTGGTACTCCGAGCGGCGGTGGGGATGATACGATCTACGACTGCTCCGATGAGATGTATCAGGGCAAGACACTGTCAGAGGGATTCTGCGATGCAGCCAAGCCAGTCGCCATTTGTGTACCCTGCAATGAAGAAAAACTCTGGTGCGTTGACCAGGCTACAGCCTCGAAGGTGATTGGACAGTCGGGAAGTGCCGTTGGTTTGGAAACCGGCTGCGAAGGCGGCAGTTCTTCGGGCGGTGACTCGTGTGATGAGAAAACCTATAAAGAAAGCTGTAATGGTAATACAGGACTTTATTGCTATCAGGGCAAGGAAACGACTTTTAGTTGTGACGCTAGTGCCCCATGTGCAATAAGTGCATCAAGTGGTATTGCAGACTGCGCTACGACCTGCAAAGCTGGAGATGCGGATTCTGTTTATTGTTATAAGGAAGGCAGCAGCTATTATGCCATTCCGATGCACTGTGAAAAGACCACGTCGGGATCCTATGGCTATTTCCTCGATTCTGTACAATATACACCATGCTCAGCGGGATGCACTAATGGTGTTGGCTGCAAATAATTCCGTTGTTTAATGGTATAAAAAAAGCGCCCGAATGGGCGCTTTTTTTATGGCAGCCAAATGCGGTGTTTTAGCGTCCCGCGATGCGGCGAAAATCGGGCGCATTGACGACGATGGGATCGGCCATGGCCCGAATGCGCGAAAACGTGCGTTCCGACACGCGATCTTCGATGTGCTCCCTGCGCATGACCTGGTCGGCGTGAGCCTTGAAAGATTCGGGACGATCAAATCCCTCTTTTTTATAGCGCTTTTGAGCATACGTCTCCCAGTCGGATGACCCATACCCTCGCAAGGAGATCTTCTTGCCCTGTATGATTTCCTCGCCACCATTCATAAACTTGTTATATCCGCTCGAATCGCGGTCAAGATAGTTGCTGGCAAAGAAGGTCGTCAAATCGGGATTGGAATAACGCCGGTTGATGATTTCATCGATGATGCGCAGTTCAAAATCGTTCTTTTTATCGCGCCCTTTGCCGAGCTCATCCATAAAGAGCACGGGAATGCGGGCAATGGGCTCGATAAAAGATGCTTCGGGTACATTTTGGCTATAGGCTGCGCGAATGTCGCTGAGAAGATTCGAATAATCGACATACCGACAGGGAATGCCGAGTTCGAGCGTCAGATAGCGAATGGCAGCACACAGTAAATGGGTTTTACCTGTCCCCGGGCCGCCTTCGAGCAGATATCCCGAATTGCCTTTCTTAAATCCCTTGATATTCCGAATGAACGATTTGACATTGGCGGTTTCGAGCAGTCTCTCAATCTGGAAATTGTCGAGCGTGGCATTCATAAAACGCGAGGGAACTTCTGCCTGATTGTAAGTATCGATGCGCTGCAGCGCATACGTCCCCGGGCATGGCGATATCGTGCGGTAGCCGCGTTCGTCTGTTTTTTCGAGGAATTTAAATCCCCCGCAGACGGGGCATGCCCGAACGGCTTCATCATCCCATTTCGGCTCAATGCGCGCAATGCCGTTGTCGTTAATGAATTCCTGAATGAGGGTTTGTTTGAGTTTGCAGTCCATTTTATGAGTTAGCAGTTAGCAGTTAGCAGTTAGCAATTGTGACAAAACTAAAGACACATGTGTCAGTTTGGGGACTGTTTTTGAGTTTTGGTAATTGCGGACAATAATCTAATAAGTTCTTTACAATCCTCATAGATGCTCTCAAAGGGTGGCCCATCCAAGTAACCACTTTCGTGAAGAAGTTCAAGCCAATACTTGGTTTCATTCGCTTCTTTATAGGCAATATAGAATTTTGCATAAAAATCTGCCTTGCTCTGACCACACATACCCTCATTTACATTAGCACCAATACTAGTACCGCTCTTAAGAATTTGTTTGGACATGACATATTCTTTGTGTTCATCACAAAGATGGCGGTAAAGTTTGATAATTCTTAATGCAAAAGCTTTGCTCTTGATTTCGGTCACATTTTGGGATGTCATATTGATTTCTTAAATCTTTTTCTTATAGGAACTGATGAATGGCAATCTGATTATTTCATCTATTACCCAAAGCATTACAACAAAACTGCTCACTGCTCACTGCTCACTGCTCACTATCAATCCCCGATTTGCTCGGGCGTTCGATTGAGAATATCGAGCGTAATCGTACCGAGAGAGAGTGTAGCACCATAATATTTGGAGATTCTGGGGTCACGGCGCGCCATGCGCAGGCTCGGGCGAAGTTCCATTTCTAGTTTGCATTTGCCCATATCGGTGCATAAATCGCCGAGATCGATATCGCCTCGTATGGGGACATCGTATACCATGGGGGCATTGCTAAAGAAAATGGCGATTTCACGCCAAATTTGTCCTGTATTTGCACGCGCCATCAATCGCATGGCGACAGCCTGATCGGCGCTTCCGAGCGTTCCCTGAATATAAAAATCCTCGCCAAGCATGACCGGAAGCGGTTCTCCGCGATCCTTGATGATTTTGCCATCCCATATCGGCTGGCAACGCCCTTGGCTGCAGAGCTCAAATTTGAGTGTTTTGGTGGTAACGGCATTTTCCGAATCGGATTTGTTGCGGCGTGGCATGCCGGTTTCGAGACCACCGTACACCTTGTATTTGCGTTCAAGAACGATGGGGACGGACAGAATGGGGGTTTCTTCGCAGGACTCTTCGTGATTGAGGCATGATTCGGAGGTTTTTTCTGACCAGATGCGCATTTCGGCTTTGGCTGCAATCGAGTAGGTGTCAATACTCGCAAGCCATGGCGTGAGATTAACGCGTCCATGATGCGCATTGGCTGCCGTTAGCGGCGGCCACCTGAATTCATCGATGGCTTGCCAATCCTTGCGTTTGACGTCCTGATTGTTGATCTTAATCGATTCGACTTTGAGCGTTGCCACCATATCGGGCACGCCTTTGGGGAAGGGACGTCTTTTCCAGTCGAGCGTCAGGTATTGCGGAAGTTGAGCTGATCCGCTCTGCTGCATCGACCAGGACGCCGAAATCCAGGCATTGAGCGATCTTTTTTGATATTCTTCGCCCAAATTCTGCCAACGGTACATGAGCGCAGCATCGCGCGCCGGGGTCGATTCCATTTGCGTGAGTTTTTCGAGCAATTCAGAGTCGGCGCATAAAACCAGAAGTTCAAAGACATCGTCTGCATCCGCGCGTTCTTCGAGCTGTGCGATCTTTTCTTTGGCCCAGGATGCGGATTCCCAAGATTCTGCATGATGTTTGAGATATCCCACTGCTGCAGCGCGATTCGGAGTGTCGTTGATAATCTCGTCAAATGCCCGCAAAATGCGGTGCTCATGCATTTTTTGATCGGGGGCATAAAACGCATGCCCGTAGGTTTGGTAAGCCTCTTCAGCCATGGCTGCCGCCCAGGGATTGACCTCAAAACAGCGGTCATGATCTTCCATGAGCGCAATCATTTGGGCTTTATCCTCCGGATTTAAACCACTGACATAGTTCTGAAATGCAGGATCCGCCGCTTTGCAGGCATGCTCAATGCAGGATGCACAAAACGGATCTTCAGCAAACGTCTTAGGCTGATTGCATGCTGGCAAAAGAAAGATTGTGCTCAATATTAAAAAGTATGGGGTTTTCATTTTCGTTTTTTACAAAATGCTCTTTATCCACCAAGCTTTGGGAATATCTCATACTCACATTCTTCAGAATATTCCTTTAACTCTGTCAGTCTCCAATTACGCATTACGCATTACGCATTACGCATTAAAAACGCGAAGGCCGTTAGGCCTGAGCAAATCCGTTTGTAACAATAATACTATTCATACCTGAATAAATAAGAATCCTGAGAGACGCCCCAGGCATTCATGTTGACATCGTCGATGAGGAAATCGGCGTTATAATTGAACTTTTTTGGTCCCATGTAATAGGGGCTGATTTCGAGTTCAATTGTGTGTGCATCGTACTGATAAGCCTCATCGCCGCTTGTGGGTTCATAATTGTGCAAGACGGGATAATCGGGAGCAGACTTATCGAGGTCGGGGAGAACGATGTCCGACCGAGCTCCCGGGACATAGACTTCCCACAGCAGGTGCGCCTGCGATGCACCGATATCGCTGTTGAGAATCTTATTATGAATGGGCGGCGTCATGTAATTGAACCGCAGGACTGTCATATCTGTATCAGATGGACCTTTCCAGGCAATGCGGCGATCTGCGCCGAGTGTACCACCGACTGCGTCAAGAGCCTGACCAGCCGGAGGGGCTGGCTGCACAAATTCGGGTAGTGCAGGCCATTTTTTGGCATCATTCATAAACATCGTTTCGAGATTGCCACCCGCATCATGCCCGGGATGCTGGATGAGCGTCGAAATACCGGGCAAATCAAAGCCATTCTGCGCTTCACGTGCCGCCAGACCAACGGCCATCGGCTGTACATCGAGCCCCAATGTCTGCAATGTCGAATGCGCCTTTGGCGGGTATAAGATGGACAGCGGATTTTTGAATGACGAGAAATTGTAGGCCGAATTGACATCGACGAAGACGTAACCTTTGCCTGTATTCATGAGCGGCAGCAAAAGCCCCATGGGAAGCGGTTTTCCCGTTTTGGGATCATTGGGGAACTGCCCCAGATGAAGCTTTGCCTTATCGGCCTCCTGCCTAAGGTCGACACTTAAATCCAGTTGAATGTCCGCTGTTTCGCCGGCTTTGACTTCGACTTCGGTAAAGCCCATGGCCATCGGTTCGAACAGCATTTCATAGGGATTTTTCGAGGCATTCATGATGTTGCCGCCCGCACCGGCCAGAGCAAACACGATGTATTTTCCGGGTTTGAGGGCACTAAGGCTAAATCTCGAGTTTTGGGGATTGGACAAATTCGCAAGTACGAGATTGGGGGGCACTTCGAAATATTCAGCCGTGGGCAATTCGCTGTCGGGGGGAAGCAGAATCGACCCGGTATTCATTGAACTGAGCGGCATATTGCGAATGCCGACCTGAACGATGGCGATATTAAATGTCCCAAAGACATTGGTATTTTCTTTGGGGAACGTCGGCAATCCCGTTTCGCCCCAAAAACCGCGCACGACCCCGGTAATGGTACTGCCTTGAGCAGCAGCATTTGCACGTGGGATATCGCGTCCGTGAATACCGGCACTAATCACACGGGCATCGACATCCATCCAGGTAACATAGCGAGCACCTTTGGCGCCGACGGTGACTGAAACCTGGCTTTCGAGGCGATCATCCTCGAAATGCACCCATCCTTCGTCGTTTGTGCGTCCGGTGAGCACATGGCCGTCGCGAAGATCAACCTGGACAAAGGCATCGGCATACCCCTTTAAGGGCGTCCCCGACCAGTCGAGGCAAGAACCATCGATGGCCAGAACCCAGAGTTCACCATGCATTTTCCCGGCTTTGGCATAGCGTCCGGGATTGACACCGGGGACTTCGAGTACGACGGTTTGATCACCGGGCAAAATGAAAGCCGGATCATTCGGATTTTGAGGCGGTTCTTCGGGTGGATCTTTGGGATCGTTCGGCGGATCTTTGGGATCATCCGGAGTGACAATAGAACCGCCAGGATCCGTACTGATTTCCTTTAACTTCAATTCTGCCTGGATAGATTCGGATGCTCTCCCGTCGGGAATGCCGTTGGTCGTCGTCTCGAAGGTAAGACTGGCTTTGCCCGATGCAGAACTCGTCACCTGCACTTCGTAAATGCCGGTTCCTACCGAAACGAGCGAGGAAAGATTTCCAAAAGTCGTCGTAACTGCAATCGCGACGTCCTGACGCCAGACCATTCGCTCATCTTTGACACTGACGAGGACGGTTGCCGCAGCCTCATTTTCCTCAGAAATACTGGCAACAATACTCGGGGTGATGATAATGCCGGGCTCATCGCATGGCGATGGATCTGCGCTATCGGGCAAGGTATCGCCATCGGTATCGGGATTGTGCGGATCTGTACAGAACAGCATCTCCTGATCATCGCTCAGCCCGTCACCGTCACTGTCGGTTCCGGCAGTTTCGGCGGTGCAGCCAGCAATGAGAATGCCTAAACTCAGGAGTATGTGATTAAAAATCTGGTATCTCATATCTTTAATGCGGAATGCGGAATTCGGAATTCGGAATTATTGTGACTTTCCCAATGGTATTTCTAAAGAATATAGTGTCATTCAATTCCGCATTCCGAATTCCGAATTCCGAATTTATTCAAACCTAAAGATCAAATCTCCGTGCCAGGTAAATGTATACCCTTCGAAACGCATCGAAGGAAACCCTGGATTTCCGGGAAGAAATTCATATTTTTCCATTTCGCGGGTGGTATAGAAATCGAATTTGCACCCGGTTGCAAAACCGATTTCGAGGGGTGAAACCCACGAAAGCCAGGCTTGGGGGAGCCAAAACTCTCCGCCGAAAGCCAACTGATTGCGGTCGCTGTCCAGAATGTTGAAGACTGCACGCTGTGCGGGAACGGGACTTTTCTCGAAAGCATAGCCGATTGCGAGACGAATTTCGTCCATGGGCATCCAGGTCAGCGCCATTGCCAGGCGCCATCCTTTCTTGAAGGCTTTGAATTCGATTTCATTCGAATCGAGTACTTCGCCATTATCGTCGTAGAGCTCGACCTGGGCGGCAAACGCCATCGGGTCCTTATAATATTGATAATCGAATTCCAGATCGAGCGCAAAACGGGCTAAATTCCATTCGGCCAGATTCGAAAAATCGTACCGCACACCGAAATTGAATTGATGGGGTTCGAGAAAGGCGCGTCCCTTAAAGCCGACATGAATCAGGCCGACGCTGTTGCTGACGAGGATCCTGGCCGGAACATCGAGCGTCATGCGCGTGGCACCGCGATACGAGGCCCCGAGATGCAGTCCCTGAACCGGTTCGGCGTAAATGCCGATATTCGGGGCAAATTTATAGTCGACGACGACATGCGCAGCGCTGTCGGTGTTCTGGTTGGCAAAATCGATGTTCACATCGGCATAAGCATCGGGCATGATCGAAAAACCCGCACCAACCGCAATGCGTTCCCAAATCCGGACGGCCAATGCCGCATCCAGCCCAAAACGGCGGACATCGCTCCCCACGTGCGTGATAACAGGCTGATTCTGAGGCGTGACCTGCACATCGTAAAGGCTGCCCGCAGGCAGATGAACGTTTACACCGGTATACAGCCGATCTCGGTATGGCCCTAGCGGCAAAGGGGTGGCAAATCCGAACTGAAACCCTGTGTAAGTGTCCAGATCCGCTTTTTCTCGGTTAGTCTTAAGTTCCGGGGCTGCAACCGTGATGCCGAGCGAAGTTTCTATCCCACGTGCATCGATGAGCCGGGCTGTATTCGAGGCCGCAGCTGCCGTAGGAACCGCCGAAGCGGTCACAGCCATCGCATGCGCCGTCGAGGCCGCATCCAGACCAAACGCATCACCAGGCGTGGCGTAAGTTTCCGATAACGGCCATATGAGTGAGAACAGGGTAAAGATTGTGAAAGTGGCTATTTTGTGGCCGTGCTTTTGGCCTGCGGCCAATACGCACGTCGGCTTCAGGCTATCGGCCTGCGGCCGATACGCCTTGCGCCTGTTTTTTAATTCGGAATTCGGAATTCGGAATTCGGAATTGAATGTGTCAAACCTGAATTTCATTTCTAAGCCAAATGATTTTCAATCCTTTCAAACAAGTATTGAGAATAGATACATAATTCCGCATTCCGCATTCCGCATTGCACATTAAGAACGCAATTCTCCCTAAACTTCAGACGTCACATTTAGTTTCGCAGCCCAATTGCGCATTGCGAATTATAAACAATTCCGCATTCCAATTACGCATTCCGAATTGCGAATTGTTGCAGTTCAGCCAGTTCCCGGATGCCTTTCATGCCCAGTTCGACCATTTCGTTCAGTTCCTGCATGGGCAAAAGGGCGCGTTCTGCCGTCGTCTGCCATTCGATGACATTGCCATCGGGCGTTGCTACGAGGTTGGCGTCAATATCAGCCGATGAATCCTCGACGAAATTGAGATCGAGCAGCAATTCCCCCAGGACTTTGCCCAAACTGATGGCCGCTACCTGATGAACGATGGGATTTTCTTGAATTAATCCCGATGCCATCAATTTCTGAATCGCCAGCGATAACGCGACAAAACCACCGGTCACCGAAGCAGTGCGCGTTCCGCCATCCGCCTGAATGACATCACAGTCGATGGTAATGGTACGAAGTCCAAGTTTTTTGCGGTCGAGCGCGGCTCTCAAGCTTCTTCCGATGAGCCGCTGAATTTCATATGTGCGCCCACTCCCCGCGACTTTCTCGCGCGTCATACGCGACGAAGCCGAGGCAGGAAGCATGCTGTATTCGGCCGTCAACCATCCCAGACCGGCATTTTCCAAAAAAGGCGGCACCTTCTCTTCGACACTGGCTGTGCAGATGACGCGCGTATTACCACAGGCAATTAAGCAGGAACCTGCGGCAGAAGTAATAAAATTGGGGGTAATCGCGACGGGACGTATGGCATCCCAGGCCCGGTCATTGAGACGTATGTAATTGTGTGACATCGTATTTCTCCCTGAATGAACCCATCATCCACAATGGGTAGTGCGCCTTATATCGCATTGAGTGCAATTCGCAATGCGCAATTCGCAATGCGCAATGAATTGAGTATTCTCATGGTTATGCCTAAAGAATTATGGTTTTGGAGTATAGAGGCAGTGAATAGTTCAAAATTGCGTTATTCGTTATTCACTATTACGTATTCACTCAGTGAATTCGCAATGCGCAATGAATTGAGTATTCTCATGGTTATGCCTAAAGAATTATGGTTTTGGAGTATAGAGGCAGTGAATAGT
>JAGACY010000285.1 GCA_017613855.1 Pseudomonadota bacterium | reverse complement strand
CGAACAATGCCTGCGTTCCCAAAGGCACAGCGCCTGACGAATGCACAGCGGATGCCTGCGATACGGATGGCGTCACACTTCTCAAATGCAACAACGGCACCATCGAAACGGTCGACTGCTCTGCGGATAATGACCAGATTTGCTCGAACAATGCCTGCGTTCCCAAAGGCACAGCGCCTGACGAATGCACAGCGGATGCCTGCGATACGGATGGCGTCACACTTCTCAAATGCAACAACGGCACCATCGAAACGGTCGACTGCTCTGCGAATAATGATCAGATTTGCTCGAACAATGCCTGCGCTCCTAAAACGACAGAGCCCCCCGAATGCGATCCTAAAAAAGAAGCCACATGCGATGGCAATACGCTTGTCAGCTGTACGCCCGAAGGTAAAGAAAAACTCATCAATTGCGAGGATGAGAAAAAAATCTGCGATCCGACTGCCCACGAATGCATCGCCCCCATAGAGGGATCTGCTGTTGGTGTGCCATGCTCATGCTCGGGCGATTCGTGCAATACCGTGATTACTGGGAAAGAGTTGAATCCGACAATGGGAAGTTACGCCAAGTTTAATAATTCGGATCAGATGATTGTCCCCAACTTTTTTGGCAATGCTTCTGAGATTTCCGGTTGTGACGCTTTAGCGGCTCAAATTCCCGAAGGCATGGTGCTTGGATGTTTTAGGGATAGCAGCCTTACGGCAAACGATGGCTTTATTAGTAGTGCCAAGAGCTTCATGAATACATTGAAAAACAACAGTTGGATTAGCAGTGGTGTTGTCAATCTGGCCGACTGGGGATTGAAATTTATTGCAAAGGTCGAAGAAAACGTCCAACTAAGCGTCCCTAATGGTTATTGCTTTGTTGGTGCGCTCGATGCACATCTCGTGTTCTCACAAAGTAGTGGGGTTATCAATATGGCCTTGAAAAACAGGGGAGCTGATCTCGTTAAATTGGCCAATGAAAAGTTTGATACGGGGGATATTGAGAAGGCCAAAACTGCGACATGCCCGGAAGGGTCCGTTCTCATCAATGATATTCACAAGACTACGACGATTGCCGGGTATGGCCAGGACGGAAGCGATAAGACTGCTTTCTCGATGGCCATGTGCCTGAAATCTTGTGAGGCAGATAGTGATTGCCGCACCGAAGATGGATATTCATGCGTCAAGTGGCATGAAAAGAATGTTTGTTTCTATGCGGCGACCATTGATGCAATTCACGAACTTGAGACATCACTCGATATCAAATAGACTTGAGGAATATGCTGTATCGTGCGCTTGATTTAACGCGAATTTAAGATGCTGGCATAATTATTGCTAAACTGAAAAGCGGTTTCGGAGACCCTCCGAGACCGTTTTTTGTTTTTAACTGCTAATTGCTAACTGCTGATTGCGCATTGCTAATTGCGCATTGCTCCTTAACAACCCCCTTTTTTTGCCCAAATACCTTGACGTGTGGTAGACAGCCTCAACGAGTATCTGTTCATTGCGTTTGTAATGAAATACCCTTTCATGCTTATTTTTGAATAAAAATCATGTCAGAATTCGCAGAATTAAAAAGTTCCAGTACTGGCTCAGCTCTTAGTTCCAACGGCAATGCCCCTTCGGAATTTGAATCCACACAGCGAGGAATCTCTTCCGACAAACCGCGAAACGAGTTCGCTCCGGGAACGCTTCTTAATGCGCGTTATGAAATCGTTAAAACGGTTGGAAAGGGCGGTTTTGGTATTGTCTATGAGGCAGTCGATAAAAATGATCATGATCGCCGCGTTGCCGTCAAAACTCTGAAACACAACATCGATGATTACGAACTTGCCCAAAAACGATTCGAGCGTGAGATCGAGTTCTGTAAACAGCTTAAAAGTCCCCATGTCGTCAAAATCTTCGACAGCGGCGTTGCAGATGATGACACGCTCTTTTACGTCATGGAATTCCTCGAAGGGCGTGGGCTCGACGAAAGACTTGCCATGCGTGAGACGTTCTCTTTTGTCGATGCAAAGAATCTGCTGCTCCAGGTTTTGGATGCACTCACCGAAGCGCATCAGCGTGGAATCGTGCACAGGGATATCAAACCCGCCAATATCTGGCTGATGCCACCTCCGCCCGATAATCCTCAAAAACTGTTTGCAAAAGTGCTTGATTTCGGCATTGCAAAAGCCATTGATGATCCGTCAAAGCAAGAAAAATTGACGCAGACGGGAACATGGATGGGATCGCCTGCTTATATGAGCCCTGAACAGCTCAGAGGCGGAACCATTTCGCAGTCTTCGGACGTATTTGCACTCGGTCTCGTGGCAATCGAAATGCTTACGGGATATCAGACTGCCGAAGGTGAATCCCCGATGGATGTCGCGATGTCCATTATTTCACCTAACGAAATCTTTATCGAAGACTGGGTTCTGAGTTCGTCTCTCGGTAATATCTTTGCACGATGTGTCAAAAAAGATCCAACCGAACGCTATGCAAATGCCGGTGAACTCGAAGCTGCACTTTCTGAGCTCGATGATCAGATCCTGATTAACGAGTTTAATGCCGTCAAAATTCGGGGACTGAATCGTCGCGGGCGCTCTGTCACCACTCAATCGATACAGCCAAATCCTGCGGCGGTTGCTACGGCGGTGGGGTTATCACTCGATGACAAAAAACAGCTTAATCGTAACATCTTCCTCGTCGGCATACTCATTCTGCTCATCACTGTCGTTGTCGTGATTCTGCTGGTTAAGTTCTTGATAGGCTCTGACGCCAACAAGGAGGGCAAGGACACTCAGCCCGCATATATTACGGCATTGTCCAAGGGAGCCATGAAGGGTATGGGCCATGGTGTTTATGACCCAATACGCGTAGAAATCAGCATTTCATCCGTGCCTGCAGGGGCAACGATCTATCGTGCCAGCGATAATTCTGAAATCGGGAAAACGCCATTGACCGTTTCTCCTTATGCAATCCCTATGAGTGGGCCGAATGTCACATGGGAACTCGTCGCCAAAATCGATGGCTTCCGAGATTATCCCATTACGATTGTCCCCAAAATGACCACGAGCCCTACGATGAATATTCAAATGATACCTCAGCGGCCTCTGGCTGGGGGCGCAGCTCCCGACGGTACTGGGGCTCCCGGTGCAGGTGCAAATCCACCGGCGCCGCCGGCACCTGCGGCTGAACAGCCTAAAGATACCAAACCAGAACCCGAAAAAGTCGAGCCACAGCCTTCGAAAAAGACGGATTCTGATGCGGACAAAAAGGCTGATTCAGAGCCGACCAAAAAGGCTGAGTCTGACTCGAAGAAAAAGACGGATTCTGACTCAAAGAAAAAGTCAGATTCCAAATCCTCATCCAAAAAGACGACCACGAACAATAAGAAGGGGTCAAAAGTACAATCGTACGACATCGATTCGATGTTGGGTAAATAATCTTATGGGGCGACCAATTGTCGCCCCTTTTTTTTGCATGTCATCACGTGATTCGTAAGTTGCATCACCTCGATATGATGCTTTTGTACAAAGGGCATGGTCTCATACAAAAATAACGCCGCGTATTGTAAATAGCGGCGTTCGCAGGTCGTATGCACCGAAGGGGCATAGGCCGCGTACAAAGATTATATAAAAAAACAAAATGTGTAGGTGCCATCTGCATTTGAAATAAACAAGGAGTTGTTCCATTTAATTATCAATTATCAATTATCAATTCTTCATTAAAAATAACAATTCCCTTGAATTACCACATCACATTTATAAGATATTCAACAGCGTTCTATCTGTGTTTGCGGAGGTTTTTTATGAATAAGTGTAAAACAATTCTGATTGCGATGATGGCGTCTGGGATGATTTGTTTTGGTGCATGCTCGGATGATTCCGGGAAAATTACGAATATTGAACCTGGGGCTGAACCGCATAATCCTCCCGGTGAACCCGGAACGAACCCCGATCCCTGTAAGTCGCCGTGCTCGGAAAATGCCGTGCGGTGTCGGGATAATGCCGTTTGGAGATGCCAAAAGGATGGCTCCGAATGCTTGTCATGGCAGCTCGTGAAAGAATGCACCGAAGGGACTGTATGTGATGAGAAGACTTTTGTTTGCAAATCGGATTGCAGCATCCAATGCGACCCCAATGCCATGATGCGATGCAGCGGCAGCGTGCTCCAAAAATGCACCGTCGATGAAAGTGGCTGTGGGGCGTGGGAAACATTTGAACAATGCGATGGTGTCTGTGATGAACAAACGCAGCAGTGCAAGCAGACGTGCGTGAGTGAATGCACGGTCGGCGAAAAGAAGTGCGATCATAATGGAATTGCCGTTTGTGCAGATTCGGACGGTAAGGGCTGCGGCGCATGGGGCCAGGCAAATCCTTGTGGCGAAGGCATGGAATGCAGGGATAACCCTGTCGAATGTGTGGCTGCATGCACCAGTGAGTGCGCGCCCGGCGAAACACAGGCTCTGGCCACGCAATATCGCGAATGCACAGATTCTGACGAACATGGATGCATGAAATGGAAAACGCTGACGGAATGCAAACAAGGCGAATTCCTCGATGCAGAAACCAAACAATGTCAACCGGTGTGCGGGGATCAATGCGAAAAATTCTCGATCGTATTTTTGCCGGATACACAGGAATATGTGCGCCCGTCCGGTAATGGCAAAATCCTCAATGAACAGCTCGAGTGGATTAATAAGCATTACAAAGATAAAGATCTGAACATCAAAGCCGTCATGCATCTTGGTGATATGACTGACACGAACGATCCCTCGCCATGGAAGATGAATGATTCGGCGTATGCCAAATATATTGATCCACTCGATCTCGCGTATTTGCCTGGCACGGGAAATCACGATTATTTAATGTGCGAAGACAACAGCTCTGTGGTGGCGACATGCAGCTATTCTCGTGGCGGCACGCGAATTTCCTCTTCGGGCAAGTTTAATAATGATCGATTTAAGGATAAAAAATGGTCGTATGCCAAATTCGGAACATTTAAATATACGGGCAATGCTTACCTCACCATGACTGTTTCGGGCATCAAATTCCTGCTGATGACGCTCGAATTTGCGCCGCGCAAGGATACGATCTGCTGGGCCGAAGATATTATCAGCCAACATCCCGATCATAAGGTCATTATTACGACGCATGGTTATCTCAGCAGCTATGCTGATACTGAGGAGCGCAATAGCTCCAATAAATATACATCCGGATATACCGCAGGATCCGGTCCTGACAGCCTCTCGACGGGGGCCAGCGGCTATGAGCTTTATAAAGAACTCGCTGCGCGGCATAACAATATTATATTGGTTGCCTGTGGCCATGTCAGTTCCAACACGTTCCGCATCAACAAAGGCAATGCGGGGAACTGGTTCAACGAAATGCTCGTCGATTACCAAAGTGAGAATCCTGCAGAAGGTGAGTGTGATCATGCCCATGCGAATGGCGGTTCAGGCGGTGGATGGATGCGCATCCTGACCTTCGACCCGGCGAATTACACCATTCTGGCTTCGACAATAACCTCGAGACCCAAAAGCTATTTTAAAGGCGGCGATGTCAGGTTTTACTGTACGCCGATGCCTGACTCGCCCAACATCAACTATGCCAAATATCCCGATGAAACGCCTGATGCCCCGCTGTCAGCCGATGATATTGCAAATGCCAATACGACCTATCATAAATTTACCGTCAACTATGACTTTGTGACTCCCGTCGATTACAAAGTGACTGATGGCAATGTCGGCTTCACCCATCGTTTCATCAATGATATCAGCAATGGCAATCAGGAAAATCCAGCCATTGCCATGAGCCGCACCTCGCGCAATTTTGTCGCAGTCTGGGATGACGAAGCCTACGATAATGACAAGGATTCTGCTGTTGATACCGATGGCAAGGGCAACCACGATATCCGGGCACGCATCTTGTGCGAAACCGGATGCTTTAAAGGAAAAGAATTCACGGTCAATACGACAACTGCCGGTCATCAGCATCATCCGGCTGCTGCCATGAATCCGGACGGCGATTTCGTCGTCGTTTGGACGAACAAGCAGGATAATGGCGTGTATATGCGCAAATTTGATTTGACCGGCAAGGAATTGCTCAAGGAAACCAAGGTCAATACATCGGGCAATGCCAATATGGCTGCGGTGGCGATGGCCGACGACGGTTCCTATGTCGTCACCTGGGAGGATGGCGATGTCTATATGCGGGGATTTGACGCCAGCGGCAAAGAGACATTTGCACAGGTCAAAGTCTCGGGCACTGAACTCAAGGCAAACGGCAAGCGCATCCTGCCGGCTATCGGCATGGAGGCGGGCGGCGATTTCGTCATTACCTGGGAAGACGATGCTGATGGCGATGGTTATGCCGACATCCATGCCCGTGGATTTAAGAAGGATGGTTCCCAACGCATCGAGGAATTTACGGTCAATGTCAACCTCGATGATCAGCAGCACGATCCCTCGATCGGCATGAGCAGTACCGGCGATTTCACGATCGCCTGGGAAGATGATACCGATGGCAATGGCATTTTCCGCATTCGCATGCGCGGATTTAACAAGGACGGCAGCGAGCGTGTCGCGCATGACTTCGTTTCGGCTGCTGGCGAAGATGCGACAGATCCGAGCATCTGCATGTCGGACAAAGGGGTGACTTACTTTAGCTGGGCTGCTAAATCGTTTACCGATTCCAAGGATAATAAACGAAGTAATGTCGCCGTACAGAGCAATTCGAATGATTTATCCAAAGAGTCGCTCGTCAGCCCGATTTATGCAGGTACGCAGAATCAGCCCGCAATTGCCTGTGCCGCCAATGGCCGTCATGTCATTTTGTGGCATGATGATCTCGACGGAAACGATTATTACGAAATCATGGGCAAGGGATTCTAAGGGATTTATTTTGATATGGCAGGGGGCTAAGCCCCCTGCGGCGCTATT
>JAGACY010000284.1 GCA_017613855.1 Pseudomonadota bacterium | reverse complement strand
TCCCTCCATGGCGATGGCAGCCGATCTCGACCCCATCGACGTCTTTGTCGGTGATTTCGCGGGTGTTGTCAGTCTCGATTTTGACAAGCTCGTCACCAACAAACTGATTGATGATCTCATCACCAAGAATGCCGCCCCCGCTGGAGGTTCTGATATTATCAATGAATTCAAGGCTGCCGGACTTGATTATAAAAAAGACATCGACACGGTGACCATCGCCGTCAATGAAAAAGGACATGTCTGTGCCGTCGTCGATGGCAAAAAATCCCTCCAGGGTGCACTCGACTACGAAGCCAAAAAGAACAACTATACCGCGAGCGATTACAATGGTGTTTCGATTGTCACGGATGGCGCCAATTCCTTCGTCCTGCTGAATGAAAAAAGACTTTTGGGTTGTGAAAAACAATTCGATGTCAAAGCAATGATTGATAATGCCAAAGCCGAAAAGCCCAAACTGCTCAAAGACAGGGATGCCACCATCTACAAATCGTTCCACCAGGCAGACAAAAAAGCAGAAATCCGCTTCGGCGGCAAAATGACCAAACATCTCAAAGACAGGTCACAGAGCTATAAGCTGAACAATGCAGAAAATAAATCGATTGCTGTTAACGATATTGATTCCGGATCCGTTTCGATCAGCTTAAGCAAAGGCCTGGAAGTCAGCATGATTGCTGTGGCAAAGAGCGATGAAACTGCTGCATTGGGCGCCTCCATTATCAACGAGAATCTTGCCAACTATCTTCCTGAAGACATGTTAAAAGAAATGAATATTGGTTTTGTCAAGAAAGCCATTTCAGTGGTAGCAGACAAAAAGAACGTCAATGCCAAGATCAAGTTCAATGAGGAAGAAAAGGCAAAATTGGCAGCCCTTGTCATGGACTTAACGGCAGGTGCTCTCCCCCAGCAACAGCCCAAGAAAGCAGCAGGTCCCAAAGCTGCTCCGACCGCAGGCAAATAACCTCCAATCCTTACCTGAACACGGATATGAATTCCCAAGGGAATTCATATCCGCACATCAAAGTGAATGATGAATCTTGCACCTTATGTGCAAAGCCCTGGCTAAATCAGTGCAAGAATATCGCAAAAAAGTTGTGGTAATTTCGCATTTTGAGTCAAAGTAAGCTATAATCATTGCGCTTCATTTCTTATTGTGTGGAGGCGTAAATGAAGAAACACTTACTTTTGATAATATTCGCAGGAGTTGCCTGTGTATCAGCATGTTCCGATGATGCATCCCACTCTGTATCCATCGATGATGCCTGTTCCGTTGAAGGTATAACCCAATGCAGCCCGTCCGGTGATCTTATGGTCTGCCGTGGTGGGTTTTATGTATCTGAAGCATGCCAGCCTGGTACCATTTGTTATGCGGGAGAATGCACGGATTCGTGTAACGCCGAAACGTACAAGGTGTCATGCTACGGTACAGATTCGCAGGCTGTTTGCGGCGATGACGGCAAGATTGTCCCCCAAAAATGCAAAGACGGCAATATCTGCCACAAAGGCCATTGCGTAGATGCCAGCCTTGAAAAATGTGACATTCATTTTGAACAACAATGCCGCGATGATAACTCATTCCTGACCTGCCAATACGGATTTATCGTCAATCACCGGTGTGCCGAAGGCCTGACATGCAGCGAAGGAATGTGTGTGGCTGTTCAGAAATGCGACGATGCCACATACCAAGCCTCATGCATCAGCGACATGCTGCAAAAAGCATGTATCAATGGCGTTGAATCGCTGCATACGTGTCCCGAAGGCCAAAGATGTTTGGACGGTGACTGCACCACCTCATGCCCAGATGGTTATAGTTACTGCAGTGAAGATGACACCATTGAATATGCCTGCGAAAATGGACAATTAGTTTCTCGATACTGCAATGTAGGCATGTATTGCCATATAGATGGATGCCCCGTCGTTGAAACGTGTGAACCCAATACGTTCACAACCACATGTTCCAGCGACACCACAAAAAAATACTGTGACCCGGTTCTGAATATCATTAAAGAAGAACAATGCAGCAGTGGCCAGGCATGTTTCAAAGGCACCTGTGTTTCGGACGTTCCATGTACCCCTCAAAACTTTACGCCAGAATGTGCCAGTACAAGCACCATCAAGATATGTGATAATTCTGGCAGCGGCTTTACGACATTTGAGGATTGCAAATCCGGAGAAACATGCGAAAACGGCATCTGTCAGACATTTACAGAAAGCTGTACAACGGGGGATGTCGAATGCGCATCCAACAAAGTCAAACGCGAATGTATTGATGGTATATGGCATTCATCCTACTGCGATATCGGTACTCAGATTTGTTCTGCCGGTGCCTGCATCAGCACATCGGACGCCGTTGCATGCATCAATTCCAATGAGGTTTCCTGTGATGGTGACAGTATCGTCAAATGCGAATACGGCTATTTCGCCAAATATCCATGTGAACCAGGAAAACATTGCGATCTTGGCAAATGCTATGACAACGTCTCTGTCGGTGACACCTGTGACACCGCATCATTTGAACAGCAATGCCTCGATACAGAAAAAGTACTCGTGTGTCATGATAATGTCGTCACGGAACTCTCCTGTGGTACACAAATGTGTAAAGCCGGCGCATGTGTCGACAAATCCTGTAATGCAGACAGCTTCAAACAGGAATGTACAGCCGAAACCAAATACACAGCTTGTGAATCCGAAGTCGTCGTCGAAAAAACTTGTGAAACCAATCACCATTGCACGAATGGCACCTGTCTGCCGGATGCCAATGAAGGTGATCCCTGCAATGAGTCAACTTTTGTAAAATCCTGTACGACAGAGGGAAAACTGGCAGAATGTGTCGAATCCAAAGTCACATTCTCAAGCTGTTCGGAAGATAACTCCGTTTGTTACAATGGGGCATGCGTTGCCTGCGATCCCACGGATACAACCAAAACCTGCTCCGAAAATGCTGTTCGCGAATGCAATGCAGCCGGTGATATCGTCGAAACCGCATGTACCGGCGATAATGTTTGTTATCTTGGAAACTGTACAGAATGTGACCCAACCAAAACGACAAACATCTGTACAGACAACAAACTCAAAACATGCAATGCCAGCGGTAAATTTGATGAAACAGATTGCCCGGAAGGTTACAAATGCGAAGACAATGCATGCACGGATGTCTGTACTTCAGATGATGACTGCAAAGTAGATCATTATGTTTGCAAAGAAAGCAAATGTACATTTGAACCCGAATGCGCCCTGACAGATCCTGCGGTATGCACAGAAGACGGCAAATCCATAAAACAATGTCAGGCTCCCGGCCTCTTTGCCGAAACAGCATGTGCCGAAACAGAAGTCTGCAAAAACGGCGTTTGCATCGGCAATGAGTGCGATCCGGATACCTATGGCGTTCAATGCAAATCGGATAACAAAACAGTACTCATCTGCATGAATGGATATCTCAAGGAAAACAATACCTGCGCAGGTATTTGTAAAGATGGTACATGCGTCGACTGTGTCTATGGGGAGACCCCGCTTTCATGCAAAGGCACATCCGTCGTCGTCGAATGTACAACCTCGAACACCTATAAACAATATGCATGCGATGTGAACAGTGAGTGTAAAGATGGCAAGGGATGTGTCAGCAAATGCGGCGAAGATTTTGCAGATCACTGTGATGAAAACAAGCGCGTCTATTGCAATGCCGGCACACCCACGACAGAAGAATGTGATTACCGCTCTACCTGTGAAGAAGGCCAATGCATCAATCGTACGGGCACCCCATGTGTTCCTGTGATTTATGACAACACCTGCCATGACAATGCCGGCACCACAATGATCGAGTATTGTGATTCAGCATCCTCTTCGGTTCGCTTTGGCACATGTACCGGTTCCAACTTCTGCGGAGAACTCAATGGGGTGACTGATTGCTACAACACATGCACACAGGCCGATATGGACAATGACTCCACCTGGTGCGTCAGCGGCTTGGACGGGAACAATTACATCGGTAAATGCACAAATGGCACAGACTATAAAGGCAATCCCGCCATCGGCATCTATCGCAATGCCGCCATTTGTGACAACGGCAACTCTGTAAGCTGCCGCAAAGATACCATAACCGGACATAACGAGCACATCGTCTTCGATTACCTGAGCTGCGGCAAACTGGGCGGCAATACATGTTCGATGGGTTCATGTGCCTTTGCTTCGTGTGAAACCGCTTCTGCAGCATGCAATGATAATGTCGCCACCAATTGTATGTATGATCCCGCATACGACAATGGCTCCGGTGGGTTGGTTTCCACCATCATGAATTGTGCAGATATCGGCGGAACATGCGTCGTCTATAATCCCGATGGTGTCAATCGCGCGACCTGCGCTGTGACGGATTCGGTATTCACCATCAATGGTGTCGAGAATCAGCCCGTATCGAGCCTGGGAACCTGTTATGGCAAAGATCTGTATAAACTCAACTGGAGTACCGAATCTGAACACAGTATTCGCATTCATACATGCAAGACAGAATGTGTCACAGAAACCATCGGCACAGAAACTTATGCTTATTGCAAATAAGTAAATCTCATCGCCTGGGGCATTTGCCCCGGCGAAACAGCGATAAAAAAAAGCGCCCTCAAAGGGCGCTTTTTTTATTACTGCCTATTTATTTGAACATAACCTTCTTGACTTCACCTGCGCCAAGGGTCACGCTCTGTTCATTATCGATACCCTGCTCCTCATTGACACATCGAATGGTATAGGCATTCGCGGGCATTTCGATCTTCTTAGGCGTCGTTCCATAGCTCTTGCCATTGATCGAAACATTGCAGGGCGGTTTTCCTGCAATCTGCAGAATACCGGGAACTCCACCAGCTGGGGGTGCTTCTGTTTTCTTCTCTTCTGCAGGTTTTGGACGCGCAGGCTCAGGTGATTCTTTTGCATCAGCTTTGGGACGCGGTTCCGTCTTTGGCCTGGCCGGTGCCTGGGCAGCGGCCTGAGCAGAGGCATCCGAAGCTGGCTCTGCATTGGGATTGGTTTTTGTCGAGAAGACGCGTTCCTGATCTTCATTGGGCAAATTACGAACCTGAGGTACCCACATGGTCTCAATCGTATCTCTGCCATCATAAATCGTAATCGAATACTTATCGTCCGCAGGAAGATCCGTAATGCGCTGGCCATTGGGATCCGTACGACCCGTCTGGAATTCACCTGTACGAAGGTTGGTCAGCTTATACGATGCCTCATAGGGAGTCGTCTTAAGCAACAAGGCTACGACAGCTGGCTTGAGTTCAAAAGTTAAAGACTTCTGCTCGGTCTCCCGAATCGCGAAGATTTTCTCCTCAGTTTTATAACCGTCTTTTTGAACCCGAACGAAATGTTCCCCAGGCGTCAAGCCACTCACCTCAAAATTCCGGTCGCCATCGATGGGAATATCATCCACCGTAACGCGCGCACCATCGATATTGGTGACATACAGCTTGAGCTTTGTCGTAACCGCAGGCTGCAGATGCGCTTCGACGATTTCGCCATCAGCATCCGCAAGGATACTCCCCTCAAAAGGTTTATACCCCTCTGCCGTAATTCGATAATGCGTTTCACTGGCCGTCGAAAGCGCCCCAACATCAAACGATGAACCAAGTCCGCTTTCGGTCTGCTCATTGTTGATTTCGAGATTGACAACGACATTGTCGGGATAGACCGCAAAGTGAAGCTGGCCATTATGCTTGTCAAACAATTGCTGAACACCGCCTCTTCCGTACAAAACGCCGAGCAGCAGTGCTACAATCAAAAACAACCCGACGACAATCATGACCAGAATGTGCTTGGAATTCTTTTTCTTGGGCTTTTCCGGAACAGATGACGTCAACATGGTTTCCCGATTCTTAACGACAACGGGCTCCAGAGTTGCAGACGATTTTCGGGCAACAGGATGCGGTTTTCCGGCAGTCACCGGAGCCGACACGATATCATTGACATTCTCAAGACTAATCGTCGGATTATTGTTCTGAGACGCCTTAGGTGAATAGACAATATTGTCGCTCGGCGGCTGAAAATCATCCAGCTCTGCATAAATCGCCTGTTTGGGAGCAGGCTGAGCACTCACGGATTCGTACTGAACACCGCTCATCTGGCGGATATTCTGTTTTTCGTAGAATGCCGTCTCATCCTCGGGAGTCGCGCTCGGCTTTTTCGACTGAGCCAAAACTTCGCAGGTCAGTTCTTTGTAGAACTCCATTTTCTTCTGTTCAAGCGCGATCTCCTGCGCAAACATCGAGCTCATAAACTCGCTCAGATCTTTGGCGGTATAATAGATGTTCTGCTTGAACATAAAGCGCTGAAGCGCTTCCTGAAGTTCTGCTGCCGTCTGATAACGCTGGGAAACGTCTTTCTCAAGTGCCTTGAGGACGATGTCTTCCAATTCCTCGGGAATATCCGAATTGTAGAGCGTCGGAGGACTCACCTCGACCTTGCGGATCTTTTCGAGAGTCTCGAAATCGCTCGATCCCAGGAACAAACGCTTGAGTGTAAGCATCTCGAAAAGAACGATGCCCATCGCAAAGATGTCACTGCGGCGGTCGATATTCGTCTTGCCCGAAACCTGTTCGGGACTCATATAACTAAACTTGCCCTTGAGAATACCAACCTGCGTAGCCGACGACTTATTCGTTGCCTTAGCAATGCCGAAATCAATGAGCTTGCAGTCACCCTCATAGCTAATCAGAATATTCTGCGGACTGATGTCCCGATGAATAATGTTCATCGGCTCGCCATTGGCGTCTTTCTTATTATGCGCGTAATCCAGACCTTTGCAGATTTCGCTCATAATATAGCACACACAGCCAATATCGAGCTTCTGGTTCGTGCGGACACAGCGGTCATAGATGACGCGCAGATCATGGCCCGAAACGTATTCCAGAGCAATGTAATAGTCATCGTCAATATTGCCCAGCTCGTAGACCTGCGCAATGTTGGCGTGCGTCAGTTGTGCCGTAATCTTTGCCTCGTCGATGAACATCGAAATAAATTCTTTGTCCTCTGCTATCGACGGCAAAATTTTCTTGACCGCTACAATGCGTTCAAAACCCTCAACACCAAAAGTCTTGGCTTTATAGACCTCTGCCATACCGCCGGTATTGAGCTTTTCCAGTAAAAAATAATCGCCAAATGGGATGGGTTTCGCCAATACGCCCATGTTTTTCCTTCCTTACGTGCGCGCATACATGCGCCTACAAAAAACCTTTCGCATTTTACTCTCAATTGAAAAAACACGCAAGTTATGAGACGCATTCTTTAAAAATGTTGGCAGAGGGCCAGTACACCTGCGATGCACAGGCGTGTCATAGTGCCACACGAACGGAGCGACACAAGGCGAATGACCCGATGGTATTCTATGCGTATCCATGGGCATCCTGGATGCTCACGATACAACACCGTAGGTGCCAAAGAATGACACGCGCCGTATGCCGTCAGGCATAGGCGCGTAGGGGCGGCCCTATCTGGCCGCCCCTGGCATGGCGTATCGGCATTCGCCGATAGCCATACCCATCCCATCTACTGGCTTATCTTCTACCTCGCACGATTCTACGTGCAAATCGGACATCCTGATACTTCCAAGCCAACAGATCATTTCATTCAGACGACAAATCGAACCATTACCTTTAAATATACATTAAAATGGCAATTTCAGCTCGGTTTAAGCAGATCAACACGTATTTTGATGCGTGACGAATCGCTCTTTGATAAAGCGGGAAATGATAGGCCTAAATTCATCTAATTAGAATCCATTTCAGCCCCACGCTGGAGCAGGAGCGGCAAGTTCGTCGCTAGCTGACTAAATTTCCTATTTTTATTTATATTATCAGTCTGGTTTATATTATCAGATTGCATTGATTCATTCCTGTGGAACATACCGCGATGCGGCTCGTTGTATGGTGACATTCCATATGCCGTGGTGCCGTTATCCCATATTCCGGTGGAGAATATGCCACGATGCAGTTATTCTCCACCGGCTAATGTCAAACGCCCCTATTGAGGCTATATTCTGTTGCCCCTATGGGACTTTGGTGAATTGAGTCGTTCCATGAAACGTCTCTACTGAATTATGTTTTTTAATTTACATCCGATGGTTAACGCGCTGCGCGCTCGCCCAAATCAGGTTATCAACCACGATCATGCGAAAGCCCTGATCGGTGCCTTGCATCTGTCGTACTGTAACCCAGAGTCATGGATAAACAACGGTGAACTTTTAGCTGATCTTTTCACGATGACCCGTTTTAACCAAAGCAAGCACGCATGCGACCATGACAGAGGCCGCAGACCAATCGCGACGAAAAAAAACGCGGCGTATCGGCAACGCCGATAGCCGCGATGGCGAGCTGTAGAGACGTGTCGCGACACATCACTAAGCGAGCCCCAAATATGAAAGATATTAATATATATTATTCCACGTTGATAGAACCAACAACAACCTTGTCTTTTGCCTTGTCGAGGCGAAGACTGACGGTTTCGCTCTTTTGAGTTGGACGCCCCCAGTTTGTATAAAACGTGAGGGTAATTGTCGCGGGACCGACGAGGCTTTGCTGGTGCGATGCGAAATACTTGGTGAATACTTCGTATTTGCCTTTCGGAGCGATTTTGTGGAGGAATTCTTCGGGGCCGTAGCCGGTGGTGACGTCGTGGCTGACGAGGGAGCCAGTGCGGGAACGATTGTGTTCGTAAAAGACTTCTTCGCCGCTCGGTTCGACGACGTGCATGTCGATGTCGGTGTTGTCGGCGTCCCAGGTCATCATGATGCGTAGGTCGGTGTCGAGGTTTTGGGCGAATTTGGAATCGATGTAGGGGATGCTCGGGGCTTCGCCGTTCCAGTTCTGACGTTTGGTCCAGGCAACCAGTTCGTTGAATTCCTCGAGGGCGATGAGCGCGGTCCACATGGCGTCATCGCGCCGCCAGGCTGTAAATGCGGTTTTGTGGAAGAGTTCGAGTGCTTCCTGGATGTCGGCGGCGTTCATGTTTTGTTTGCCGCGCATCGTGAGGGTGAGCGCCAAATCGCGCCAGCTGATGGCTTCGTCACCGCGCAGTTTGGCGACTTTGCGCAGAATCAGGATGGCAGTATCATAGTCACCGGCTTCGCGCAGTCGCCATGCGTAGATGCGCAGCATGCCTACGTCGTCGATTTTGAGTTCCGAGAGATTCGAGAGGATTCGCACGGCGAGTTTGGGTTGATTTTCCTTGAAGAAAAGGCCAGCGCAGTCGAGATAGAATGCGGGGCTCTGAGCATAGGTCGCACGCTGGCGCAGATACTCAGCGTAGAGCGATTCGGGCGTCTTATAGATAGTATAAGCATCTTTAATGGCCGTAATGTAAGGCGTTTGTGGATCCCAGGCCTTGACGGTAATGGAGGCTCCGGTATGGCGCGGAGCAGACCCATCAGATTTTGCACTGGCTTTTGCTTTGGCAGCCTCAGGCATGGGGGCTAAACCGGCTGCAGCAGACGGGGCTGCTTCGCGCATGGGTTCATCATCCGCTTCATCCATAGCCATTTCCGCTTCTTCCATCCGTTCATTGCCCCCAAAGAGATCGTCCAGGAATCCGCCGCCTCGTCTTCCTTTCGTTTTATCTACGATCTTGGGAACCGGATCGTTCCACCATGCAACGCGTGCATTCCACTCGTTCGTAAGGCGTGAATCCCACACTCTTTGTTTGTACAGCTCTTCGGATTGAATCTGGCTTTCGGTTTTGTGCTGGCGCATCCATTGAGCGTGCATTTCGGTAAGGGTTTCGGGCGGCTCGATGTCGTATTTGATCCACTGATCGAGTCGTTCGAAGACGATCATACTCGAAACGGGACTGACAATCGAGAAATGGCGGCCCAGCGCAAGGAGTTCCTCGCGGTTATCATCAGCGCGCGGCGAAAGTTCATCGACGCGGCGCGTAGCCCAAGCCGTGGCGAGTGTTTTTCCGGCGGGAATGGCGGTCGATGCAAATGAAACAGGGATCTGGCGTCCGTCGGAGAGGACGAGATTGGCTTGTGCGCCGGGCGTTTGGAGACGCCCCAGGACGGTGACGCGCCCGGAGGCGGCGAGCCCGATGCCCTGAACATCGCTGATTCCCGCGCCGTTCAAAGCCGAAACGACAGGCTGGGGGTTAAGAATTTGTTGAACGGCTTCGTCACCATTGGTGATATCGAGGTTGAGCGTACGGCCGCCGCAGATACGGCGCATGGTCGAAACATCGCGTGCTGCGCCCGAGAGCACGGCAACCGAATTGGCGCCAAACTCAGGCAATGCACCATTCATCGTATCCATGCCGTCGGTAAAGAATAACGTCGTGCCATCGAATTTGTGGCTTGCAATGGCTTTGAGCGGCTCAAAATCGGTTCCGCCGTCATAGGCGAGCGTGTCGAGAACGGCGATGAGTTCCGCACGGGAATTCAAGGTTTGTGCAGGTTCGAGGGCATTGCGGAAAACGTGGAGCTCGTAGCTGGCAGATTCAGGCAAACTGTCGATGAGTTTGCGGGCTTCGGCAATATCAGCAGCAGTGCGGCTCCCCGAGGCATCCCAAACAATGCGCCATTGGGTCGGCATCGGCGGTAATTCCTGAGGTTGTGCATCTGAGCCAATTTTTACACTTGCGGCAAAGAAGATATCGCGACCGTCATGTTCGACGCTCGTAAGGACATCGGGAAGATTTGGCATCGCGACGAGGACATTTTCAGTCGGCGTGATGTCGGTATCGTGAGATTCGACGCGCCAGACGGCTTCGGCCGATTCAAAGCGCTTGTCACCCAGACCACCGACAGCGGGTGCCGGCATGCCGGAAGCAACCGAAATCGAAATATCGCGCTGAGCGAGTTTGGTTTTGGGCATCGGGAGCGCCAATGCCGCATCGCCGTTGGGGGCAATCGTGAGCGGCGTCGTGTAATCGACGCGGATCCGGCGTGAACCCTGGGCTGGAATCGGGTAAATGCGCGTGCGATAAGCATTGCCTTTGATCTGTTCGACCAGACCGGGATCGATGCCCCGTTTTACCTCTTCTTCGAAGGCGATGCGTGCCTTTTCCTTTTCGACGACGCGCCCATCGACCATTGCACCGTTCACGTCAATTGCATAGCCCGAAACGACGGCATCCTCGGGAAGCGGGAATTCGAGTTCGCCTTCGAATACGCGCATATTCGGATTGAATACCGTGAATTCGGTCGAAACGACAGCGTACATGCCATTGACGCGCGCATCGACTTTGTAGGAGCCTATTTCGGTCGGTTTTTCATCGACCGTGAGATCGCGAACATTAATAATCACAATACCGATATTGTTGCCAATGGCGATGGTGCCCGGATCAATCGGGCCGGCAGGCGACGGATCGCCGCAGTTGCCGCCGGGACATGGCAGCGGCACAGCAGGCCCGCATTTGCCCGTAAGCACATCGCATGTTTGGGAGCAATTCGATGCATCGCATCCAGAGCAAATGCCCTGCCAGCACACGCCGCGCTCGCGCAGCGTACAATCGGCGTCAGACAGGCATTCCGAACATTTGCCCGTATTGACGTCACATTTGCCGTTATCGCAGGCATGAGCCGCATCGCATGGGATGCACTTCTTGTCGCTGCAAATCGGCTTTTCGGGGACTTTGCAGTCCGGTTCTATCAGGCATTCGACACAGTCGCCGGTTGCCGGATCGCAGACACCTTCGACGCAAGTGATGATCTTGCCTGCGGGATGGCATTTGTCAGAGTTGTCCTGTGCCAGTGTAGTCGGTGTTTCCTGGCTCGGGGCCGGTGTTTCCTGACCCGGAGCCTGAGGCTCCGAGGGTTGTGGCGGTGCTTTGTGATTACAGCCGACCGCCAGAACAGCACAAACTGCGCATAAAACACCTAAACGACGATAACATCCCAATTCTCGACATTGCATAATGACCTCCAATCTAAAAACGACGAACTTTGTTTAAGATATACCATACGACTTGTCGACACAATCGGGATTTATACTGCTCAATGGAGCCATTCGAATAAGGGGCATATTGACAAACTGAGGTATCAACTGTATGGACCGACTGAGGTAGTTATTGCAATTGCAAAGCCCCAAATTATGAACACTACTCGGGTGAAGCAACAAATTGCGCACAAATGTATTAAGTGTGGATTCGACCAGAAGAAGGAAACTCAGAATGAAACATATCCGATTGGTTTATATCTTAGCATTTTTGAGCATTTTGATGATATGCGGCTGCTCACATTCCCAACCGCAAACCGCAAATGATGTGGTCGTCGACACCATCACCCCCTGGCAGGTAGATACGCCCAATCCGCTTTTGGCTTTTGTGCCGGAGGATGCCGCACTCGTCATTGCAACCCAGCGCAAGCGCGATATTCACAGCAATGGTATGTTGGAATATCTCGACATGCTGCATGATTTTTTCGGGCACGAATTATCCGAAGATTTAGAACGACTACTGAAATATTATGAAGCTCAGGCCCCTGTGATGGGACTGGATCCGAATGGACACTTTGATTTTGTGGCATATCTTCACGCCGGCAAAGCTGTGATGCACATCACTGTAGCCGACGAAATTAAGGGAGCTGAGTACATCAAAAGCTGATTGGGTGAGAAAGCCCAACATGTGAAAAATTGGGTGATCTATTCTGACATTACTCCCGATGAACCTGAAAATGACCTGAGTATTGCAACACATATAAAAAATAGTGTGCTTTCTATTGTGGTTTCCAATTCACATATCAAAACAGCTCCCGATGTACTGAATACACAGAAAAAGCACTTCGTA
>JAGACY010000037.1 GCA_017613855.1 Pseudomonadota bacterium | reverse complement strand
TAACTTTTTTGCGCGTATTGGCTGTGACAATGGGGCTTGTCCCATTGTCAGTCACAGCCAAAAGCGCAAAACGTCGGGCGTATTTACGGCATCAACAGTGGGGCTTGCCCCATTGTGCCGTAAATAGCCCGACTCCAAAATGTTTAATCAAACCAGACAAAAAAAAGGGCTGAATAATAACTAACTGTTACCTTTTTCCCTAATTCTGCTCAACGATAAACCAGGTCTTGGCATCCTCATCGTATTCCCAGGTCGTCTGGGTATTGGTCGTCTGAATCGACAAAGAACTCCCCGAATACCACTGAACCTGAGCCTGAACGATCACGCAGTTTTCATTTGAAGCGCTGCAATAATCGGACGACACAACCTCGATTTCTGAAAAATGGATATCCTGCTGTGAGATAGCTTCAAGCCACTTCATGCGGCTTGATGGTGCGATGCGCTTGGCAGCATACTCGTAGCGGTCGAACAGCAAATCCTTGTGATAGCTGTCGACATCGCGCATCAGCGACGACAGGCTCCGATTGGATGAATGGCAGGCACAAGTTCCCAAAACGACGATGACTGTACCCCATAAAAGCAACGATTTCATTCTTCCAATCGGCTCCCGCAAACCAAACTAGAACCAGAACGTAAATCCGGCCTGTCCAAGCAAATCGACATTCTTAAAGAAGCTCATGTGCGCGCCGCTGCCACTTGTCGAAGCAAAAGCCTCGTTGGTATCCGAAAGGCCATAAACGACCGCCGACCCGTTTTCTGTAAGGATCGAAATACCGATGCCGACCTGGGTATGAATCGAGAATCGATCGTTCAAGAAATATTCGGGACGAATACCCAAATCGATCGAGAACTGATAACCATCATTAAACTTCATGTATTCCGGATTTGCCGACTTAAAACCGTCCGAACTCCGACCGCTCGCCGTAAATCCCACGACAGCCGTCAGATTCACATCTTTCGTCAAAACGACAGGGATCAAGCCACGCAATGAAGTCGTCCACTCCGTGATGGTCGTGTCAAAGCCGGTATATTCAATGATGTTCTTATTTCCGACGCTGTTGTCCTGTCGTTTCTGCTCAGGTTTATTAATTTTTGCCGTCAGTGTCTCAACGCCAAAAATCACCTGAAGCCCAAAAAACTTATTGATATAGAAAACCGCCGAAATGCCGCGTCCGTCATCGAGGTAATCCGAGATGGTCGAATCCACGCCCACGCCGAAACGTCTCGTCAAATCCACAGCAGATGCATTCGCCGCAAACCCGACCAACACAACGAAAAACATCACCAAAGACAACAAAGCTTTTTTCATAACGATACTCCTGGTTAGTAAAACACCCCAACACGCGCCTATTTGTATCAAAAAAAAACACAAAGATCCACGTGATGCTTTATTACATACCGATTATTTCAAAAAAATGGCAAACTAGGACTGTGAATCATGTGGGGGAAGTGTCCCCCCAACGCGGCTACCTCCGGTACGCCGCGCCCCCCTCTGCAGGGCTCAAACGCCGCCCCGCACCCGCTTGTTCCATAGCCGTACCACTTGAGGAGCGCTATCATCATGGCCGACAATGCACGTATATCCCGTATGAAGCAGAAAGCATGGTCTATGCTCGATGCCAATCGCCCGGAAGAAGCCATTGCATCTTTTAAGGAATGCATCGAGCTGGAGCCGGAAAACATCAACCACAAGATTGAATATGCCGTTGCGCTTTACAAAATGCAAAGGCCCGACGAAAGTCTCGTCGTCCTCGACGAGATTCTCCAAAAAGATCCCAACTACATCCTCGCCCTCAACAACAAGGCCAGAATTTTAATCGACAAGAAACAGCATAAAGAAGCATTGGCGCTCTATACTCAGATTCTCAATATCGATCCCAAACACATCCGAACCTGGATAAAGGCTGCCCAGCTGATGGCTTCGCTGAATCGATATGATAAAGCGGATGCGTGCATCCAGGACGGCCTGAAAGCTGCGCCCGAAGACCCCGAATTATGGCGCGAGCGCGCAATTATTGCCCGAAATGACAATCGCCTCGAAGACGCTTTGCAATACATCGAACAATCCCTCTCATTTAAAGCGACAGATTTCGATTCGCTGCGAGAAAAAGCCAACATTCAGGCCGCCCTCAAACAATTCAAAAAAGCCATCGAAACCTACACGCTTGCACTGCATCAAAACAAAGAAGATGCCGAGGTTAAGGTATCACTTGGATTTGCGCTGCTTGCAGACAATCAGCCAAAGCCCGCCCTTGATGCATTCGAAGCCGTTATGAAAAACGATAAAAACAACGCCAAAGTCTGGGAAGGCCGTGGTCTGGCCTTTATGGCGCTTGGCGAACAGGCACGAGGCCTCGTCAATCGCGGAACTGCCGCAATGATCGAAAAACGCGACGAAGATGCTGCAACCTTCTTCGATGAAGCCATCCAGGCCAATCCCAATTACGCCGAAGCCTGGTCAAACAAAGGCGTTCTGCTCGAGCGAGGCGGAAAATATGAAGAGGCAGCCGAAGCCTATCGCCATGCGCTTTCCCTCGATCACGCTGCGGTGATTTGCATGCACAATCTCGGCATGCTCTACATCAATCATCTCAATCGCCGTCCCGAAGGGTTGAGCTGGCTTAAAAATACGCTCAAATACGACCCACAGCGCTGGTTTAAACTCCCCTCCGAACTGCGCAGCGCGGTCGATGCCGCCAGTTATATCGATTAGTTTTGGAGATCCCCATGTATTTCGACAATGTACCGGGCGGCGAGCACCCGCCGTTTCGAACCGAAGCCCATATACACGCTCTGTACCGAAAACTCTTCGAATTTGTAAAACCAATGCAGCGTCTCGAAGATATCGCCACGCCGGTCATTTTAACCTTGCAGGGGCTATTTGCTTCGGATGGCGCAGTGCTTTGCCATATTCACGATGGCGGTGCAAACTTTATCTCGGCCATTGGTACACTGTCACACATGCAGGGCACTGTGCTAAATGTGAATGAAGAACGCACAAAACGCTTTTTATATGGCCAGTGCTCCCGCATTTTTACGCGAGAAGAGCTTGGCAACTATCTGCAGATGTCACAGAATGCCCAATTCGAATCAGCACTCATCACGCCGCTCACCGTCAACGGGCATCCCTTTGGCCTGATAGCACTCACCTCAAACCGAGGTGGCTATTTCGAACCCGGCGATACCAAAACACTCTATAATTGCGCGCTGTTTTTCGCACTGCTGTTACAAAATCGCGAAGAACAAATTGCGATTAATTCAAAAAACAACATCGAAAAGCTCGGCGCAATATGCCAAAAAATCGCACCGGAGCTGCATTCTGCGACACGCGATCTCGTTGGCATTTTTGGGCAAATGCGAAAGCAATGCATCGATCAGGGAACCAGCCTGTTTGCCGAATACATCAACGATGCCATTGGCAACATAGAGAAGATGGCGCGTCGCGTACAGGATTTATCGACACTTGCCGACATCTGTGATCCGCCCGCACCACAGATGGAAAGCCTCGAACTCGCACCAGTGCTCGAAAATGTGATTGAATACAACCGCGCACAAATTGAGTCGTGCGCCAGGCTGAGCACCCATATCGAAGCGGATTTACCCAATATCTGCGGTGATTTTACATTGCTTTGGCAAATCGTACACGAACTGCTGCAAAATGCCATTCATGCTATCGAAAATGGGCCTCACGGCGACAATGTCATTGAGATTTCGGCATGTACAGTACCCAGCGCCGCCATCATCGAGATCGCTGATACAGGTTGTGGCATTGAGCCCGCCGATGCAAAACACATTTTCGATCCCTTCTTTACACGCTGGGCTCCAAACAAAGGCCTTGGGCTCACACGCGTAAAGGCAAATGTACTGATGCTCAAGGGCGGCGTGATTTATAAACCGCGTCCACAATGTGGTTCGCTATTCTGCATCATCTTGCCCGACGAACAACACGCACCACAAATCGAGGTGTTTTAAACACGTCGTGCAATCTGCAATGTGCCTAATGCTAAGAGCATCGAGCGAAGAGCGGTGAGCCTGGCGTTCGGGTTGCGAGTTTGAGTATTAGAGTAGTCTAAGGCCCACTCTAACTCGCAACACACCACTTTCCACACGCACAAACTGATCCCTGTTCCCTGAGCTCAGGGACATCGAGTGTACCTTAGACAACTACAAACCATAAGCTATAAGTCTGTACGATACGGCATGAAATCTATATCCACCCTGGTTAAACATAGCTTAACCTGGCCTACCGCATTTAATCATGGATTGAATTTTGCGTACACCACGGGAAACCCGCTTGAACAGTAATACTTTGTCGAAATGGGGGAGGGACCCCATTGAGTCTTTTGTTTGCCATGCCAAATCGAAAAATATGGAAGCAAGTAATAATTATTGTGGGTTTCAAGGGGCTCAGCCCCTTGACGGGGGTTGGGGCAGAGCCCCAAAAAAGTAAATGCGGTACCCCTGGCAATGAACCCGGATCAGTCGAAGTGATTTGGCAGGATATCTTTGAAAGCGCGCATGATCTCGTCGAGGATGAGGCCCTGAATGATTCGGATGGGGGCAAGAATTTTCAGGATATTGTCAGCGATCTGAGGCTGGAGT
>JAGACY010000283.1 GCA_017613855.1 Pseudomonadota bacterium | reverse complement strand
AGGGGGCTTGGCCCCCTTCCACAAAATAAAGCAGATGAATCATTGAGCTTAGAGTCTTTTCTGGTGCCGTATCAGGGCGACAAGTTCTGTGCGACATTCCCCTTGTTGCGAGAAGATGTATCTTTGAGCTGCTCATAAATACTATCGTTGCAGTTCACGCTTGGAAGATTCGTCAAATCCCGAATGATGGGCTGTACCATGATTGTTTAGGACTGTTATGGCTATGTTCGATTATTCCTCGAATTCATTACATTTGAATGGCTGAAACAGTGCATATTCTTCGCGTTTTGTGCGGTTGATGGTTGATTAGGCTCTGTTTGAATGTTAAAATATTTGAGTATAGTGTGTTTGGTGTGTGTGTAAAATTTTAGAGGAATTTTGACCATCGAGGTGATTATGAACAGGCGAACAGGTTTTATTCTGACTTTGGGGGTTGTGGCTGCCATGGGCAGTCAGATGGTTGGAACAACAGCAGAAGCACAGGATCTTGCTTGGCCGGCAGGTCAGAACTGCACCTATATTTCTACGGGATATGGTTGGCGTGCTTCGCATTTTCACAGCGGCATTGATATTGCGTGCAGTGGCGATATTGACATTCTTGCAGCTGCCGATGGTACGGTCGTGAGCGAGACAACTTCGACGGGGCAATGTCAGTACAACAAATCTGCAGGTACTTGTACGGTTTGCGATAATTCAATGGGAAACTCGCTAACCATACAGCACGACAACGGTTTTAAAACCGTTTATATGCATTTGAAGAAAAAACTGGTGAAGAAAGGGGATCAGGTTTCGTGTGGTGATATCATCGCCAAGATGGGGACGACAGGATGTTCGACGGGCCAGCATCTGCATTTTACGGTCTATCACAACGGGGAAAAAGACGATCCGTTTAACTATGTCCAAAAAGCCAATTATACCTGTCCAGCAGGAAGCGGCGGTGGCGGACTCGATCATGTGTCGGTATTTGAACCCCAGAATACAGATATCGATGGCGATGGTATTGCCGAAATCTGCGTTCGCGGTGCCGCAGGCCTGCAATGCGTCTATCCGAAGAACAATATTGCCGAAAAGAAACTCGTTCTGGATGCATTGAACGATGATCACGGATGGAATAAACCCCAGTATTACACGACTATCCGGTTTGCGGATATCAATGGTGATGGCAGATCTGACGTTTGTGCAAGAGGTGAGATCGGCTTGCGCTGTTGGCAGTCTAATGGCACCGAGTTTGCCGAAATCGGCCATGTTGCTATGAAAGATGGCGATGGTTACGACAATGCCAAATACTATTCGACCATCAAACTGGCGGATATCAATGGCGATGGCAAAGACGATATGTGCGCACGCTTTAAAGACCAGTTTAAGTGTTATCTGTCTGCGGGTACGGAGTTCTCGGGTGACGCCATTGGTATTGGAGATATGGGGGACAGCGCCGGCTGGGATAAAGTTCAGTATTATGCGACCATTCGCGTTGCGGATATCAATGGTGACGGGAAGTCTGATGTCTGTGGCCGTGGCATTTCCGGTTGGCGCTGCTGGCCTTCCAATGGGGATTCCTTTGGCGCGCAGATCAATGGGCCGGCCTGGAGCAATAGCAATGGTTGGGATAATGTTAAGTATTATGCGACCATTCGCACGCCGGATATCAATGGCGACCGTAAAGCCGACCTCTGTGCACGCGATAATGCCGGCATTGCCTGTCATCTTTCAAATGGCGATAGCTGGAGCGATGTCATTCGCGGCCCCAACTGGTCTGACAAATCCGGCTGGGGAGATCCCGAGCATTACACAACCATTCAGTTCGGCGATATTAACGGCGATGGCAAAGATGACCTCTGTGCCCGTGCCAATGCCGGCGTCATTTGTCACCTCTCGACAGGAGACGGCTTCGATACAGAGACGAGCTATGCTATCGACGAGTTTAAGGATGATAACGGCGGCAATAAACCCGCAATTTACCGTACCATTCATCTCGGCGATATCGATGGCGATGGCAAAATGGACATCTGTGGCCGCAATTCCGAAACTGCTGTCTGCTTCACCTTTAACGGCAGTGGGTTCGACCGCATACAAGGCGTTCCGCTTCGCGACAGCGACGGTTGGGACGGCAAACAGTATGCCTCGACGTTCCGCCTGGGTGGCCCCGATTCCAGAACTTGCGCCTTCAGGACCGAAGTCTGCGATGGTGTGGATAACAACTGTGACGGACGGATTGACGAAGACAATGTCTGCTGCACGCCATCCGAAGAAATCTGTGACAATATCGATAACGATTGTGATGGCGAAATTGACGAAGGCGATGTCTGCTGCACGCCATCTGAAGAAATCTGCGACAATATCGATAACGATTGTGATGGCGAAGTTGACGAAGGCGATGTTTGCTGTGCAGAAGCCGAAGAAGTCTGTGATGGTATCGACAACAACTGTGATGGCAACATCGATGAAGGTGGTGTCTGTGATCAGACTTTGCCGCCGGATGACCCCGAAGAAACTGAGCAGCCGGATGATCCCGAAGAACCTGACATTTCAGAGGATCCCGATGACGACGAACAGGCTTCGGATGATTCGGAATCTGCAAAAGCCAGAGCTTATGCCGAGGATTCGTGTGCCAGCCAGCCTCTGGGCACGAACTCGATGCCAACGCTTTGGTTGTTTGGACTTTGCGGCTTTATGGGGATCGCCTTGTACCGTCGCAGACGCGAAAACCGCTGATCGTCACACACAATGCAGCCATATTCGGGGCGCGGCCTATTGCCTTCGGCAATACGGCCCGCGCCGGCCGGCTTTGTTTTGGGGCCGGCTGCGCTCGCCCCAAAACATACGCCTCCGGGCCGCCGCTATCACGGATACGCGGCGGCTTTTTTTTGTGAAAAAAAATTGTAATACAAGATCTTGGTATGCTATTCTGGTAAGATCTCTTTTAGCGGCATGATGCCGGTGTTTCATCAATTTCATTCACAGAGTTTTTCTATTCACAAGAGGAGTGCGTTATGTCCGGATTTGAACTTGAACGTCAGCAGACGTTGGCGCGATTGTCCGAGAAAACTGAGCAAAACACTCAAAGTGCTCAGGAAGACTTGAGCAAAGGGCTTTTGGCTCAGCTCAAACAATCGAGTGACATTGCGAAAGATTTGGCTGCACTGTATTGCGACCGTCCCTATGTTTATGCGCGCGTAATGCAGCAGTTGGGTCGTGTCATAGGCAAAACGAAGGTTCGCAAGCTGCATGCAGAAGTGACTTCGAGAGCACATGCTTTACACGAACGTGCACAACAAGCTGCCAATAGCGGTAAGAAAAAAGTGCTTCGCTCGGGGAAAGGGAAGAAAGAGGAGGCGGCAAATCCTGATGAAGATTCTCCCGATGCAGCCAAAGAAGTCACGGTAAGTGTGCCT
>JAGACY010000282.1 GCA_017613855.1 Pseudomonadota bacterium | reverse complement strand
GTGCAGGTTGGCGGGTGGGCTACAGGGGATTATCCCAAAGGATATGCGCGAAAAATACCCCCTCGATTCAGTCCCGGTGCCTCCCGAGTCTTTCATCCAGAATGGATATGCGCGAAAAATACCCCCTCGATTCAGTTCCGGTGCCTCCCGAATCTTTCATCCAGAATGGATATGCGCGAAAAATACCCCCCTCGATTCAGTCCCGGTGCCTCCTGAATCTTTCATCATGAAATGTCAGCTATGAATAAAAAAGAAATAGCACAGAACCAGTGCAATAACGATGAGTACCGCAATACCGACCCCAATGAAGACGTTTGGATGACGTTTTACGGGCGGCATCTCGATCGTTTCGGCGTTATGGTCGATTTCTTTTTGAACAAAAGGCGGGGGATACGATGGGGGAAGACTTGGTCGCGATTCGATGGCTGCGGCTTTTATGGATTCCTCGACGGCTGCATGCTGTAAGGTTTCGGAACTTTGAGAACGTTCTGCGGCTGCGCGTAAAAGCGCATCAATTTCGCTGTCTGATATTTGATTGGTGCGTTCGAGGTCCTCTTCGTCATTATCATAAATTGTCGATGGTTTCAGGATGCTGTTTTCGTCGCGTTCGATGTCGCCAACATGCACGCAAGGTAAGGGGCTCTGAGGAAAATCGACATGAGTCTTTAAATAATTGAGCCACTGTTGGCGGTCGGTATGCCACCCCATCAAAGAGGCAACATTGTCAAGAGCCAGCTTGAATTCGAGCACTGTTTTGTAACGTAGTTGTTTATCCAAATCGAGCGCCGTCAAAAGGACTTTTTCAAGCTCGACTGGGTAATCTGGTCGAATCTCATGCGGTTTTTTGAACATTCCAACGCGTGCGCACTGAATCGTGTTGTCGACAGAATCTTCAGGATAAAAGCTCACACCGAGGGTTATTTCGTATAGAACAATGGCCAGACTGAAAAGATCTGAACGTCGATCGAGCTTGTCGCCCCATGCCTGTTCGGGGCTCATGTAATTAAATTTGCCCTTAATTTCACCATCCGGAGTGATGTCAGGCATGTTTGAGGTTTTAGCAATGCCAAAATCGGCAATCTTAATGTCGCCGGCACTGTTAAACAGGATATTTTCAGGGCTGATATCCCGATGCACCAGATTGAGCGGATTGCCTTTGGCATCGGTCAGTTCGTGGGCAAAGTGGAGCCCAAGGGCAGCCTGTGCGATAGCATAACAGGCAATACCATAGGGGACTGTTTCTTTTTTTTCGGCATTTTTTCGCAGGATTTGACACATGTCACCTGCATCCATGTACTCCATGGTCAGGAAGGCATATTCACCATAAGAGCATAAATCAAAGACCTGGATAATGTTGGGATGATTAAGCCTGCGCGAACACTGGACTTCATTGATAATCGAATTGAGAAAATCGTTGTCCTGGGCAAGACTTTGTTTCAGGCATTTACAAATGAGATATTTATCTTTGTTTGAGACGGTGCGCACTTTGGCGAGATAGATTTCAGCCACACCGCCAACCGCAATTTTTTGAATGAGATTATAGTCTCCGATTTTCATGACTTTCTCCCAAATTGATCATCAAACTCCTGTGCAGACATGAGCCTGAGAAAGTCATTTTTGCCCTGTATCCTCTCGAACATTGCAACGAGTTGGTCTTTAAACCAGAGGGCATAAATGCCATCCTTATCGACATTGAAATTTGCAGGCAATCCGTTGAGAAGCTTGTGTACTTCTGCGTGTTTGGCATCGATCCGATTAAAGTGATGCATGCCCTGATCTATTGGTAACAAATAAGGCTCAATGCTTTCCTGTTGCATCAGGAACTCGAGCGTGTGTGCCTGCCGGACGCTGAAATGACAAGCTTCGGTGCGGCGAAGTTCTGACAAATGGGCTTCTGAATGTAGTCTTTTCCCCAGATCCCGGGCGATTGAACGGATGTAAGTGCCGCCGGAACATGCAATGTCCAGTTCAATTGTGGGCAAATGGCATTGGGTCATATCGATGCGATCGATGTGAACCTGGCGTGGTGACATTTGTACTTCATGGCCTTTGCGGGCTAGTTCGTAGGCACGTTTGCCGTCGATATGAAGTGCCGAATAGGTCGGCGGAATTTGTAAAATCGTGCCGCGAAAGTCATGTAACCCCTCTAGAATGGCTTCTTCGGTAATATGCTCATAAGGGGCTTCTGCAATGACTTCACCTTCGGAATCATCCGTCGTCGTACGAGAGCCAAATTGAATCTGAGCTGTATAGCGTTTGTCACTGCCGAGAAAAAATCTGAGCAGCCGAGTAGCTTTGCCTACGGCAATGACAAGCAAACCGGATGCATTGGGATCGAGCGTTCCGCCGTGCCCGATTTTTTTTGCATTTTTCTGGATTGAAAAACGCTTATTCAATTGTTGTACAGTACCAAAGGATGAGATGCCTGTGGGTTTGTCAACGAGAAGGAATCCGTTCATTAGTATCAAAAGGGAAAGTGGGAATAAAAAATCCCCAAACCATTTGCACATAAATAATACACAGGGTATAGAAGGTCAATTTTTAGGCATGAAAAGCCATGCCGTATTGCAGTAACCGTTCATTTTAATGTAAAATATGCAATGCCATTGCATGAATGGATGGAGACTTTAAGTATCAGAATATCACATTACCCGCACCACTTAATGGGTTGAGCGGGAGTGGCTGAGGGATTTTAAATCCCATAGTCAGGACATTCAACGTCCTCAGGACGGGAAGAAAGGACTTATGCAGATAACTGTAAAAAAACTGATGCCGATGATTGCGGCATTGTGTGTATTGGGATCAGCCGAAGCGATGGCTCAGGAAGCGGAGGATACATCGAACGCTGCAGAAACAGAGGCTCAGGCGGCACTAGCTGAACAGCCTGCTGCTGCAGAGTCATCGAGTGAAGCTCAAGAATCTGCCAAGCCTGTCGAAGAAACAGCCGAAACAGCCAAGCCTGCCGAAGAGACAACCAAACCTGCCGAAGAGACTGCCGAAGCCGCTAAACCTGCCGAAGAAACCGCAGAAACTGCTAAACCCGCTGATGAAGCAAAGGAGGAACAGGCTGCTGCATCTGAGCCATCTCAGCAGCAAAGCCTGCCCGATACCATCGCTTCCAAAAAATCGAGTCAGCAGGCACGAAAAGAGGCCATGCGCAATCTATCCAACAGCTATCCTGTAGAAGCCACTTCCGCACAGCCCGCGGTACAACAGGCACCACAGGCTTCGGGAGAAACTGCTGGGACAACCATACAACCCAAATATATTCCGGCTGCTGCCAAAACCTCCGAACGTATGCCGCGATTTGAGCATCATGGCTATTTTAGAACACGCCTCAATGCTTTTGGCAATTACGATTTGGATACGCGCGGCACATCGCCTGTAGCGGTACCACTCGATTCAAAACATCGTGGCAGTGGCCAGCAGGAAAATATTTCGATGAACGACGAAGATACGCATCTGGGTGCCAACATGCGGTTCCGATATCAGCCAACGCTCCATATTTCGGAATCTGTTCGCATTGCGGGTAGTTTCGATATCATGGATAATTTCGTACTTGGCACCAGCCCCAATGATCTGCGCACTAACTGGGGATCGGATGAGTTCTTCTCATTTAATGGTGCGCAGCCCGTGAATTCATCGACCTTCGGCCAAAATGTCATTGCCGTCAAAGCATTGTATGGCGAAGCAGATACGTTGATCGGTACTTTCCGCGCGGGCCGGGTTCCTGCCCAATGGGGATTGGGTATCATTTATAATGATGGCGGTGTATACAAGCGCGATCAACAAATTCTCGAAGGCAAAGGATGGAAATGTCTCGATTGTGACTCCTCCGACGCTATCGATCGCGTCGAATGGCAAATCCGTGATCCTTTCTTCGATTTCCTTTACCTCGCTTTCTCATGGGATTTCGTCAACAGCGGACTCGCCAGCTATAATCTGCAGCAGGATTCGTTAGGACAGGCTTTCGATCTTGGTGAAACTGACGATGTTCTCCAGTTCACCTTGTCCTTGTTCGATCGTCCGATTTCTCAGCAGGAAATTGATGAGCGCTATCGCGCAATGTACGAAATCCGAGACTGGACATACGACTGGGGCGTCTTGTTCTCATATCGAAAACAGGAAAAAGCTGCCGAAGTCGATGCCATCCAAATGGGTGACGGTGCTTCATCCACTTACGATCTCTACAACAAAGAAGCAGAAGCTTATGTCATCGATCTCTGGGGGCGCTTCTTCGTGCCATGTCCCAAAGAAGTCATGCTCAAACTCGAAGCAGAATTCGTCGGCTCCTTCGGCAGTGTCGAACTCGATCGCGATGCCGATGGCAGATCGCGCGATATCGCGCAGGTTGGCTTTGCTTTCGAAGCCGAAACCTGGTGGCGCGATCTGATTACCGGACTCAAGATGGGCATCGCATGGTCCGATAATATGGTTTACAGCGGTCATCCGATCATCGATCAACTCGATGTCGTTCCGATGGGCTCCAATCTTCGCTTTGATCCCAACTACTCGGTCGATCAAATCATGTTCAAAGAACTGATGGGCGGCATCAATAACGCATGGTATCTCAACCTCTATGGTGAGTACAAATTCCCATTGGCCATGCCGCAATTTACCACGTCTTTGGGAGCACGCCTCGATTTGATGACTGCAACAGCCATGGAAAAATCAGCTACACCGGGAAACAATGCCTGGTATGGTTTCGAGGCCGATGCAAAACTGTTCTACGATGAGTCGGATCGCTTCCGATTTGAAATCGGTGCCGGTGTCTTTGTGCCCGGCGATGCCTGGACAAACCGTGCAAAATCCGGTTATCCCATTCTCCCGTCTCAAAGCGTCTATGAATCCTCGACCTCGGACGATTACGATCCCGAAGTCGCATGGAATGTCATCGCAAACCTGTATTTCATGTTCTAGTTGATTTAATTCGCAATGCGCAATGCGCAATGCGAAATTAACAATGTAATCATAAGATAGAACCTGAGAACTGAAGGATCTTTGACTTCAAGGTTAGAACCACATTATTCCCCCCAATTGCGCATTGCGAATTGCGAATTACGAATTATGAGAAAGCTCATCATACTCTTAAGCATTCTGACCCTTTGCTTCACCATGGGTTGCTCTAAAAAGAATAAAAAGGAAGCGGCAGAGCCACCTGCCAGTTCCAAGACGGTCGATTTAGGCGAAACTGCGCCCGATGAATCGGAAGAAAAAGCCGAAGCCCCCAAGGATAAGAAGAATTCCAAAAAGGACAAAGACGAGGCAAAGCGCGACGGTAAAAAACGTCCTTCCAAAGAGGCTGCTGATAACGACGATAAAAAAGCCCAGGAACGCGAATGGGCTCGTAAAAACGAAGAAGCATCTAAAAATCCGGATGGCACTCCCAAGCGTGGGAAACCTGCAGCCGAAGAACAATTCGAAGAAGCTCAAAAGGCCAAGGCTGAAAAAGAAGATAAGAAAAAACCAAAAGCCGAGGAAGAACCTGCCCCTGAAGCTCAGGATAATACGCTCGACTTTACGGATGACGATGTCGAGACTGCCAATGCGGATGATCAACCGGCACCTCCGCCGCCTCCCCCCCGTGAAGCCAAACCAAAACCGGCGCTCAATATTGAAAAATATATCAATATCCGCGAACTCCGCGAACAAACTTCATACTCCGGGGCGTTGGCCGAAGACTGGCTTCTTGGGCAGAACACCGATGCACGTTATTCCTCTGCACGCTTGGCCACCGATAAGCCCGATCAGCTCGGATTTACGGTTCAGGTTTGGAAACCCGGAAACGAAGCCAACGCCAGCAAACGCTTTAACGATCTCTTTAAACAATCCTTTGGCGGCCAAAAAATATCCGGCGTCGCCAGCGATGCTTTTATCGCAAGCCATCACAACATCCACGAGCTCGGTTTCTACGAAAAGTCCAAACGCTCTGCGGTTCTCCTCTCGTGCTCCGAAGAAGTTTGTTCAAAAGATCAGTTAAAATCCATTGCATTGGTCATATTGAGAAGATTATAATCAAATGTGCAATTAGCAATTAGCAGTTAGCAGTTAGCAATGGGGGCATTCTCAAGTTTTCCTGAAAATGAGTGGTTTTAGCTTCAGAGTCCCCCTTTAGTTTTGCATCTCAATTGCGCATTGCGCATTAACCACGGGTAATGCCCCCCGAATTAAGGAGTAAACATGAGCTGCTGTCATTGTTCCAATGGTCTTGACGTTTTAACGATCGCCCACCCCAACACCAAAGGCCTCGATAATGTCGATGCTGTCCAGCCCAAGGATTTGGCTCGCATCATCGACCACACCTATCTCAAGCCGGATGGCGACCGCGCACAAATCGAAAAACTCTGCGCCGAAGCACGTCAGTACAAATTCGCCAGCGTCTGCGTCAACACCACTATGGTTCATCTCGCCAGCGAACTCCTCAAAGATTCGGGCGTCAATGTCTGCGCCGTCATAGGCTTCCCGCTCGGTGCCGGTACAACCGCATCCAAAGTCTTCGAAGCCCAGGAAGCCGTTCGCTGCGGTGCCGTCGAAGTCGATATGGTCATTAACGTTGGTGCGCTCAAGAGCCGCGACTACGCACTCGTCGAATACGATATCCGCAAGGTCGTTCAGGGCGTCGAAGGCACACTCGTCAAAGTCATCATCGAAACCTGCCTCCTCACCGATGAAGAAAAAGTCATCGCATGCGCACTCGCCAAAGCTGCTGGCGCACACTTCGTCAAAACGAGCACCGGTTTCTCCAAGGGTGGTGCAACTGTCGAAGATGTCGCCCTTATGCGCCGCGTCGTCGGCCCCGAAATGGGTGTCAAAGCCTCCGGCGGTATCCGCGATGCCGAAACCGCGATCGCCATGGTTAAAGCCGGTGCAACACGTCTCGGCGTTTCGGCCAGCGTTGCCATCGTCGAAGGCGGCAAATCCCATTCGAATTATTAATATATATTAATATATGTTGGACGTGCCTATTGCCTGCGGCAATACGGCAACGTCCGAGACGTGCGTTCCGCACGTCTCTGGCTCGCCTGTGCGCCTGCGGCGCATACGGCTCGCTTGCGCCGCTATGCCGATGGCATACGCGGCTTTTTTTCTCGAACTTTGACGGGGTCCGGGGCAGAACCCCGGCTGAATAGTTACCGCATGTGCAATGCGCATTGGTGCGCCCCTTGTACAATTCTATCTCCATTGCTATATTTATCTTGCCGACAAAGGCGGCTGTACAAGGAGTTCTCTATGAAAAAAGTTGCCTTCATTGCTACGTTTTTATGGGTTTGCATCTCTGGACAAGCGTATGCCCAGACGCCCAAATGCGATGCGCTCACTGCCGAAAATAAAAGCATTGCCCAAAGCGCACTCCAGGAAATCAAATCTTACGGCTGCTGTACCGATTCGGTAGCCTCATGCCTGGCCAAAAAGGATGATGCATGCAAACTCCCCGGCCTTTTAGCCGATGATATTTGCAGCCAAATTTCGAAAGGTAAAAAACTGGCAGATATAAAGGAGGCTCTAACCCAGCGCACTAAAACCATGAGTCCGGATGCCAAGATCCATTCGATAGACATCAAACCGGAACATCTTTGGGGCAATCCCGATGCCAAAGTCGTGCTGAGCGTTTATTTATGCGGCCGCTGCCCCTATTGTTCGCGCCATGTCCCGCAGCTTATTCACACACTTGAAAATTCACCGCTCAAGGACAAAATCGCAGTCAATCTCAAGTATTTCCCCATCAAAGCTCACGATAATTCCACGCCGGCAGCACTTGCCATCGAAGCTGCCGCACGCATGGGCAAAGCATGGCCCTATCTGATTAAATCCTACGAGAATTTCGATGCTTTTACGCTCAATAAAATTATGGACTGGGGCAAAGAACTTGGGCTTGATATCGAACAAATGAAGACCTTCATGAAAGACCCCGAAGTTCGCAAGAGCGTGGCAGACTCCAAAAAGGAAGGACTTATAAACGGCGTCACCACCACACCCACGTTGTTCCTCAATGGACGCCGCATCGAAGGCAATTTCGATGTCGATACCATCATGAGCATGCTCGAAGAAGCGCTGTTAAACGAACATTGAGCCTAAAAAAATCCCGTAGGGATTTCCCCAAAATAGCTTTGGAAATCGCCTACGGGAGTAATCAGGATGCCCATCCCCCAGAAATCACCACACTCCAACCTGTGTTGCCAAAATGTGAATTCCTGCGGGCTCCTTGACATAACCTATCAATTTAAACACTCACCTGCACAATCCGGTTTTGAACAGCAAGTGTCATACTTCATGCAATAATACGGCGGATCAGAACAAATGCTGTGACATAAACCGCCGCTAAGATTATATCCATAACCACAGCTTGTGGCATAGCATCTTCCTATGGATGTATTACATGCAGCGGCGGTGCTGTTTGGAACGTCACTCTTCTGGCATTGTTTTAGATGGCTGCCGCAATTCCATTCGTCATTGGCTTCACATGATTTCTGATATACATGATAGTCATCGGTACATTTGGTCGCTACGCATTTGCCTTCGGTGCAGTCACCTTCTTTCCAGCCTTTGATACTGGCACAGGCATTGTCGTAAGACCCGCAGTGTTCAAGAGTATCGGGTTCGCATTTTCCCTCATGCTCATGCTCATCTTTACCGCATTCAACGGATGATATAGCTTCGCATTTGTCCCCTTTAAGCTCATAGTTCTCTGCGCATTCTGTGACTACGCATTTACCTTCGGTGCAGGCACCGTCTTTCCAACCATCAGTGCTGGCGCAGGCATTCTCGTGAGACCCACAATGTTCAAGAGAATCGGCTTCGCATTTCCCTCATATTCATGCTCATTTTTGCCGCATTCGGCAGCGCCTGCTGCTTCGCATTTGTCCCCTTTAAGCACGTAGTTCTCTGCGCATTCTGTTGCTACGCATTTACCTTCGGTGCAGGCACCATCTTTCCAACCATCAGTGCTGGCGCAGGCATTGCCGTGAGAACCGCAATTTTCGGGAGAATCGGCCTCACAACCTCCCTCAAATTCATGCTTATCTTTGTCGCATGCTATGTCTGCAACGCCGGCTTCGCATTTGTCCCCTTTAAGCACGTAGTTCTCTGCGCATTCTGTTACAACGCATTTACCTTCGGTGCAATTACCAGCTTTCCAGCCAACGATACCGGAACAGGCATTGCCGTGAGAGCCGCAATTCTCAAGAGAATTGGCTTCGCAGTTTCCATCATAGGCATGCTCGTCTTTGCCGCATTCGGCGGGAGATGAAGCTTCACATTTGCCTTCTTTCAGCACGTAGTTCTCTGCGCATTCCGTTACAACGCATTTACCTTCATTACACTCACCGGCTTTCCAGCCGACGATACCGGAACAGTCATTACCGTGAGAACCGCAATTCTCAAGAGAATTAGCTTCACATGCATTATTGTAGCGGTGTTCATTTCCCGAACACTCATCGCTTGAATCATCGTCACAAGCTGTACAAAGGCATGCCAAAGCAATCACCCAAAATAATTTTTTCATGATCTGTACTCCATAAAAAAAACGCATGTATCTCATTGAAAATACACGCAAATTTCTGGAATAATATGTAGCATTAATTTGAAATAATACAACACTATCCACATCGATCATATTATTTATGTTTGCTCGCTTTGAGACGTGACACGTCTCTACAGCTCGCTAACGCCGCTATCCTTCAGGGCGGACCATCTAAAAACGTGCATTCCGCACGTCTTTACTGGCCGCCCTTACAGGATACGCGGCGTTTAAAATACCTGGGCTTCAAAAACCTGGAAGGATGCGCCGCTGCGCCAGGCCTGAGGAGCCAATCCGGCTTTCATCGACAAATGGGTCAGCATTTGCTCGACATTCCAGCCCTGCTCAGGAGCAACCTGCGGCAAAAAGACGGCATTGCGTCCCATTTTGCGAAGCACTACCCCGTGTTTGCCAATCACGATATCTTCGGGGCCATTGATCGGCTTCATGGGCGTTAACACCGAAATCTCTACATCGAGATGTTCCAGTTCTTCGGGGGTGACCGGTTCAAACCTGGGATCATTCAAAGCCGCATCCTGTGCGCGTCCCCAAAGGCTAGTCATCAAATTCGCAACAGGAATGATATTGCCAATGCACCCTCGCAGCTGACCATTGGGTTCGTTGAGCGTTACAAATACGCCATATTCTTTTTTAAATATCTCACTGTCTTCGCCCAGATTCAAATCGGTGGGCAAATTCGTCTCTTTCTGAGCATTGACAGCTTCTTTGAGAGCGCGTTTTACAATTTCATGAGCAATTTTCTGATTCTCTTTCGAGACAGGTCCATCTGCAAAGTGTTCCATTGTATTATCAGCTCCTTCTTTGGTGATCGACATGGCAACATAAGACACGGACATATCTGTACTGTTGGATAGATGTCCGGAAGTATCATAGGCGAGTTCGTGTGCGGCCATTCCGGCATTTTCAAAGGCAAAAGCGAGTACGCGCAGTGCATTGATGCCGCAGGCAGAATGGGGATAATCGCGTGCAAAGAGTTCAAACATCGAGCTGTCGAGCTTGGAAATTGCCTGAATCGTGCGTTCATCGTATTTGCGTATATTCTCGAATACAGGCTCACCAAAGGGGACAAAGTCGTAGTTTTCGCCATAATGCAGGAAATCGCTCGAAATAATGACGAGATCGTCATCGCGCAAGGCTTTTCTGAGCTGTGTGCCCAGTTCGCGGGCTTCTGATGTCGTCAGATGCCCAACGATAATGGGTACCATTGGGGCCAAATCTTCGCCCAAATAATACTGCAAAAAAGGAAGCTGTATTTCGATGGCATGCTCCAGGCGATGTGCGCCATCGTCGATATCGATGATGCCTTTTTGAGCCCAATCATCGACAAATGCGCGATCGACCAAGACATTGCCGAGCGGCGTCTCAAAAGCATCGGCACTGACCGAAACGGCACCGCGCACCGGAACCCGATGGTTCGGACATAAAATGAATATGCGGCCATATTTGTGTTTGGAAAGGGCTTTATAACCCACTGCTGCCGTAGCTCCAGACCAAACATGCCCGGCATGCGGGACGATAATGGCATGGACATCCTTCAATTCCTGGCTGGGTGCTTTATCAAAGAAAGCGGCCATGCTCTTTTGGAGTTCATTTGCGTTTTTGGGGTACCAACTGCCTGCAAGACTGGATGGGCGAATTTTCATAGGAGTCCTTGGTTCGAGTATTTGTGTGGTATTTTCGGATGGCGCTGCCGAGGGTATTTCATTCTGAACAGGGGTGGGCTTTTGAGCTCGGCATGATGTGATGCATAGCCCCAAAACCAACAAAATAGATAAGATGATGTGTTTTCTATTGTTCCTGACGGTATTCATGAACGTACTCTTTGACCTCTCCCCCTGAATGAACGGCTATTATCAAAACAATTATTTCATGTGTTGTAAATAGGGTGCGTTGTTTGCAGCATCTCTCATAACTAATAAGGTACCAACTAAAAATGCAATAATAAAAGTCACTATGATGATTATAATAATGCCCATACAACTAATGTGAGATTCATTAGCGTGAGATTCTCCCGTCGTCGAAGACAATTTCTCTTTTGTATCTTTATAGCTATAGGTTGTCGATTCCGTTTCAGATGGGGGAGTCTTAGGCTTGTTATCAGATGGGGGAGTCTTAGGCTTGTTATCGGGGGCATCCTTTGGCACCATTTCGTCTTGATAGTCTTTGAGCAAATCCCAGCCGCAAGCAGAGCATTTCTGCCTGCGTTCATTCATCTCGACCCATTCATGGCATTTGGAACATTCGACTTTCATTTTTAACCCCCTAAAAATGATTGGCGTACCAACCATCGGGTTCTATTTTATCCTGAGCTTTGTTGCAATGGGAATGATACATTCACCATAAATCGAACGAGC
>JAGACY010000281.1 GCA_017613855.1 Pseudomonadota bacterium | reverse complement strand
CGCTTGCTGCGCGCCGGCTATCGGCTGTGCCGATACACCGGCGCTTTTTTTTTTAGGGACCATACACCCCCCCGGGCACGCTCATATTATGAAAAAAGCTATCATCATACTCGCCATTCTATTGATTTGCCTTGGGATTGCAGCGGGAGTCCTCCTGTCCGGCCACCGTCACACCGTCTCGGAATTTGAGTTTTTCCCATGCCGGTTTGAAGAGTCAGACCAAATAGAAATCACTCACCTGCAGAAAATTCAATTCCAAAAAGAAGGCCAAACCTGGCAATTGACACAGCCAGTCCGGGAACCTGTCGAGCCCCAGGCAATGCAGCAGCTTGCGCAGTTTTTACATGCCAAAATGTTCGTCGATGACCAGCGAGAATTGACACCTCAAACGCGACAATCCTTTTCGGTACAGACACCGACGGTCGTAAAATTTTATCAAAATAATAAGGAATTATGTGAATTTGAGCTCGGTATCGGTCAAAAATATGCAACGGCTGATGCCGAAAGGCGATGGATTTTTATGGGGGATAAAGCCTACAGAACTTTTGTCCCGCTCATGGATTTTGGCCCCATGTTCGAGCAACCCGCCTCCGCATGGCGCATGCGCGAATTCTTCAGGCTCAGCACGCAGGACATTATTTCACTCGAAATCCAATCCGCCCGTGAACATTTCAAAGTAGACCGACAAGGTACCAAAAGCAGCGACAATCCCCAGGGATGGCGTATGGTTTCGGCCGATGCCAGCCAAATGCCAATTGAAATATCCAAATTTAAACTCGATGAACGCCGCATTGCTACGGTTATCGAATTGCTGACGCCTTTTATCGTCGATGACTGGGGGGATGGTTTGCCATCCAATGAAATGCAGCAAATGCAATATGGCGGCAGTCTCATTGTCGGTACACCTGACCGCGAATTTCGCATAAAAATCGGCCCCGAAGTCGACTTTTCACAACACCCCGAATGGATGAGCCTCGGCGAAGGTACGCGGTATATTCGGGTCGAGGGCGATGATCGCATCGGATTGATCAGCAGCCGAAGGTTGTTGGGTATTTTTCCAAGTCTCGATGATATGCGCACCAAATCCGTATGGGATGCCGATTCGACACACCTTGCTGCCATCGAAGTCGAGGTGGAGTCTCATTGCCTGAGATATGAACCCCAAACGGCCGATGTCTGGAAAAGTGCACCTTGTGCAAACCATTCCGATGACATCGATTCCGCCGTCATTCCCGACAAAGAACTCGCCAATTATGCCAAAGTCATCAATTCACTCCAGGCCGTTCGATATGCAACCCCCGAAGAAAAAAGCGATATTATTCTTGGGGCCGCACAAATTCGTCTGTTCATGGATGATCCGACCCATGTTGCCTACATTTTAAGTATGAGCGAAACCATACGAAATTTGTTCCGCTATGCTCAGGTTCAAAGCGAAAATGAGGATGGACAGATGGTTTCCGGTCCCATCTTTATACTCACAGAAGGAATCTCAAAAATTTTGCTCAGCGATTTAACAGCCAACCTACAATGAAAGTTGCGATAACACCTTAAGATATGATAAAATAAGGCATTGTTCTTTGTGGCCCGGCAGAAAGAACACTTTTTGCGGGCATTACCGAGAGTTAATTAGAGCAATGAAACAGCCCGAACAATTTGGAAAATACCTCTTATTGGGACAAGTCGCAGTCGGCGGCATGGCAGAAATCTATAAAGCCCGTTATGCCGATCCAAACATGCCTCCCCTTGAAATCGCCATTAAACGTATACTTCCATCGTACACGGAAGATGAAAGTTTCGTCACGATGTTTAAGGATGAAGGCAATATTGCCATTCGATTAAAACATCCCAATATCGTCAATATCTATGAAGTCGGCGAAGTCAACAATGACTGGTACATCGCCATGGAATACATCCATGGTACGGATTTGCGCATTTTGAGCGATGCCTGCGAAAAATACCACAAACGTTTTACACCAACCCAAATTGCACGGGTCATGTGTGAAACCGCAAAAGCACTCGATTATGCCCACAAATGCACTGCCGATGATGGTACACCATTAAACATCGTGCACCGTGACTGTACACCGCACAACATCATGATTTCGCACCGTGGCGAAGTAAAACTGATGGATTTTGGTATTGCCAAAGCGGCTTCCCGTGCAACCAAAACCCGTGTCGGTACCGTCAAAGGCAAAAGCAGCTACATGAGCCCCGAACAGGCTCGCGGTAAAAACCTCGACGGTAGAAGCGACATGTTCACGCTGGGTACCGTCGCCTGGGAAATGCTCACAGGTTATCGCCTCTTTAAAGCTGCCAGTGACTTCGATATTCTGACCAAAGTACTCAAGTCAGAGATCATTCACCCCTCCGATATGGATTCAAATATTCCTCGGGAATTGGGTGACATCTTTATGAAAACCCTCGAGCGTGACCGCGATATGCGCTACCCGACATGCGGTATACTCGCTTCAGCACTCGAGAATTGGCTCAATCAATATGGCGACGGCAGTGATCGCAGACTCGGCGAAGTCGTCCTCGATTTGACCAATAAACAAGGACATTCATTCTCCGAATTGCCCGACTATGTTCCGGGCAACTCTCTCTATTCCTATGATGATGGGAATTTCATTCAAAAGAATGGTCCTGCGCGTCAAGCCAATGTGAATGTGAATGCAGCTCCGATGCATACCATCAATGTCAATAATGCTGCACCTCCCACCATCATGTCATCCGATGCGATGTATCCGCCCCCCGGATTTCCATCGCCGTCTCTTGGCCAAATTCCCATTACAACCAACAAAGTCCCTGCATGGATGTTCTTCTTCATCGCACTTCTCTTTATAGGTGCTGTGATTTGTTCAATCATCGCAATTGCAAAAATTGCCGAAGAACAGCCTGAATCACCGACTTTCGAGTACCCGGAAGCATCCATTACCTTTAAATCCGATCCCGATGGCGCAACCATCAAACTCAATGGTGAACCCATTAAAGATCCATCTACCGGCGGAACTCTGGTCACCAATCAGTATTCCTATAAAACCCATCTGGGACAAAAATACGAAATCACGATCGAAAAAGATGGCTATGAGCCCTATACCAGCGAACGTGAAATTGCTTTCCTGACCCAAACGATCGACGCACATCTCAAGACTTCCGATGAAGCCCGCGCCGAACAAATGAATGCCATCCCTGCATTTATCATTAACACATCACCTGATAAACTGACGGTTAAAGTCAATGGTGAAGAAAAGGGCAAAAGTCCTGTTACCATGCCCGAAGTACCATATGGTGAAGAACTCAAGATCGAGGTTATCCCGGAAAGCAATGAATATGCACCGGAATCGCGTTTACTGGTGATCACCAAAGGGATGGATCCCAAATTAAACATCGAACTCAGCAAATCCGAAACGAAAGTTGCCACAAGAACACCACCCCCTCCACCTGCACCTGCACCAGCACCTGCAGCGGCACCTTCGCCCACAAAGGCTCAGCCTGCCAAAGCACCGACAGATTCATCCAAGAAATCCACATCCTCAAAGGATAAGGCAACGGCTGCAGGTGGCAAAGGCAATATTACGGTCAAGGCAAATCCATGGGCAACCGTGTTGATCGACTCCAAACGTATTGGCAATACAACCATTACCCGAGAGTACAAAGCCGGCAACCATAAAGTTGAAATACAATTGCCATCCAAACACGTCTCTGTCAGCAAGACAGTCAATGTCAAAGCAGGACAGACAGTTACCATCGGATATGACTTCAACACCAACAAATGGTTCTAAACGCACCATTCTGATTCCAATCCTTTCGGCAGGCCTAATCATTGCCTTTTTGATTTTTTTTGGATTGGAATCCCCCAAATACACACAATCCCCTCGTGATTTCATCCCTCACGAGGGGAAGTTTTACCGCCTGGAGGGCACAGCAATCTCACTGCAGATAGAAGGGGCTTACCGACAGGCTCAGCTCTGTGCCGAAGACCACTGCATTCCCATTGCAGTTTCTCCCGAACAGCCTCTCTCCACAAAGGATACACTCATCGTCGAAGGCATCTGGAAAGACAACCGACTCATTGTTTCCAAGATTTTACGACGCTGTGACGGACACCCATTTTTATGAATAATGATGAATGAATAATGATCCACACGCCCCGGAGGGGCGGTACATTCGTAGTCAATAACCGTGGGTAAGCGAAGCGTAACCCACGGGGGAATGATAATGAATAATGGATAATGAATAATGGATACTGAATAATGGATAATGAATAATGGATAATGGATAATGAATAATGATCCACACGCCCCGGAGGGGCGGTACATTCGTAGTCAATAACCGTGGGTAAGCGAAGCGTAACCCACGGGGGAATGATAATGAATAATGAATAATGATGAATGAATAATTGACGTACACAAGTAATGACACAGCAATGACTCACGACTATTGGCTATGAATGAGCTCCCCCCATGGTGGCCTGTTCAATTCAATTATGGAAAAGACGCCAATTGTTCACGCAAATCGCCCAACATATCGAACTCATTCTGGCCATCACAGGCCTGATATGGCTGCTCTGCCAAAGGAATAGAGCAGGATTCCTGATGTGTGCCCTTTTTATGGGCTTCTATTTTCTGATCCGTCCCGAAAACCATAGTTTTATCGAGACTTTTGGAGAACATTCACTGGCACAGCTGCATATCTGGACGTCATGGGCTGCTCGTATGGCTGTAATATGTCTTGCCGTACACACCCTGACATCCCCAAAGTCCTCCAGACTGGCAGCTCGTCTTGTGATCATGATCGAAAGCATCGCCATTGTAACCGGCATGTTCTGGGCATTCGATAATTATGCCTGGGGAGCGCTCTGGCAATGGGACAGCGTCGAACTCATTTCACTCATCGTTTGGTTTGCACTCGTTTATGGCTACAACGCTCATGAAAACCGGGCTTTCTGGGCATTGACAACTCTGTTGGCCATTCTGACACAGCTCTACATGCTGCTGGGCCCACATGCCCTGGCTTCGAGACACAATTTCTTTGTCGAAAAATTCTCGTGGATATGGCCGATTTTTGTCGGCATCTGGTTAATCATATTATTGGCTGTTTATGCCAAGACACTCCAAACGCACACACACACTCCCATTGGAATGCGGGATTCTTTTGCGGGCATTTTGTTAATTTTCCTTGGGATCTTATCACTAACCCCATTCTATGAAAACGTGCATCACGCCGCATTGGCCGGTATTTTTCTCTTTTTGTGGGGCATACTCTGGTTCAGGGCACACAGAAAACTCCCATTGATTCTCGGGTGCATCACACTGCTCTGGGTACTGCTGCTCCCATCGGGCCCCGATCGCCCGCTTCAGCAAATGCTGTGGGCCAATGTCGATTCTTCAGAATATGTCCTTACCGGCGTGCATTCGATGCCCAAAGACGACTGCCTGCATTATCAGTTTGACATCACCCATAACTCGAATGAATGGACATTGCCCTATCAGTCCTGTGATTCATCCGAACCGCCGCAGGCTGCTGATATCTGGGATACCATCATCCCCAAACGTCACTGGGTGATTCAGTATCAGGCGACCAAAGGCGTACAGCTGCTCGTTCGAAATACAACCCCCGAGCGATTATTCGAATTGTGGATCATCCTCCTGTGCCTGTGGTTTGCCGCCATCCCACAAAAAAAATCCCCGTCGTATTTGGCGTCAGCCGAATAGACGGGGAGCGAAGTCGCATTCGGCGCAGCCGAAAAGACGAAGCAGCTCAATAATGCATAATTGATAATGCATAATGCATAATTAGGAATGGTATTCTCAAAGATCTTGCTGAAGAATTAAGTTTATTTAGCTTCAGACTCCCTCTTTAGTTTTGCAAATTCAATTCCGCATTCCGCATTCCGCATTCTGCATTAGCTCTCAGTCGTTCGAAGGCGCGCAGCGGCATCCAGGGTTTAATCAAATCCCAGCGTCCTTCATCCATCCACTGACGAAGCAGTGTACTCGAAATATCGGGCAGATGAGGCATGTCGATCGCCATTGAGTTATCGCAGCCTTCACGCGGGAAAATGAGGAATTGAGCGATTTTTTGCAGTTCGTCATAATCACGCCACTGCGGCAGGGTCGGTACGATATCGGCACCGACGGCGAGATAGATTTCCCGATCTGGCACAAGCGTGCGCAAATAGCGCACGACATCAATTGTATAGCTCGGCGACTTGTTCAGGCTGCTCTCGATTCGGGATATTTCCACATCTTTGAGCGGTGCAAACATATCTTCGAGCATAGCCAGACGCAGTTCGTAAGGCATCAGCGCCTTATTAAAGGCATGGCTGAACGTCGGGGCAACCCAAATCGTCCAGTCAGGGTAATAGGCTTTGAGCGCGGCCACAAAGAGATAGTGCGCGATATGGGGCGGATTGAATGAACCGCCGTAATAGATAAGCGGCTGGCTCATGGTCAATCTGCCTGGTTTTGTTCGGCCTGCTCTTTTTCTTCGAGGCGTGCACGCTGAAGATGGCGAGCGATGGAATGCAGCAGTTCTTCGATGCCTTCGTGTGATTGACAACTGATGGCGTGGAATTCGCATCCTCGCTGGGTAAATTCTTCGCGCAGGCGTTCGATTTCCGATTCGACGTATGGTTCATCGCACTTATTGAGCACGACGATCTGCTGTTTATTGGCGAGTTCTTCGCTGAAAAAGGCGAGTTCCTGATTGAGTTTTTCGAAATCTGCGATGGGATCGCGGTCGGTTTCGGCGCCTTCGAGCTGATACGTAACCTCGATGAGATGAACGAGAATGCGCGTACGTTCGAGGTGTTTGAGGAAATCGAGCCCGAGCCCTTTGCCCTGGCTGGCGCCGACGATGAGGCCCGGCACATCGGCAATGACGAAGCTAAAGTAATCGTTTATGGTCACGACGCCGAGATTGGGCACGAGTGTCGTAAAGGGATAATCGGCGATTTTGGGCTTGGCATTCGAAACGGTCGAAATGAATGTCGATTTGCCGACGCTGGGGAAACCGAGCAAACCAACATCGGCCAGGAGTTTGAGCTCAAGCCGGATGGTCTTGTCTTCGCCGCGCCGTCCGCGCTCGGCCAGATGGGGTGTGCGGTTGGTGGCTGTGGCAAAATGGGTATTGCCGCGGCCGCCGCGGCCGCCTTTGCAGGCAATGAATTTTTGCCCATGCTGAGTAATATCGCCAATGAGCTCATCGGTTTCGTTGTCATAAATGAGCGTACCGACGGGAACGGGAATGACGCAGTCGTCGCCATTGGCGCCATGCATCTTGTTTTTTCCGCCGGGAACGCCATTTTTGGCCTTGAGAAAATGGCGAAATCTCAAATGACTCAAAGTGTTGAAGCCATCATCGCCAACGAATACGACATCGCCACCCTTGCCGCCGTCGCCGCCATTGGGGCCGCCCTGGGGAACGTACATTTCACGCCGAAAGGAAGCCGCGCCATCGCCGCCTTTGCCGGCGGTCGCTTGTATTTTTATCTCATCGACAAATCGCATTTTTATTGTGTGCGTGGGGGG
>JAGACY010000280.1 GCA_017613855.1 Pseudomonadota bacterium | reverse complement strand
TTTTCGTCGCAGATATTGTTTGGACAAAGCATCTGCATTTGCCATTTGCCGTCGGTGTATAGTTCCAAAGCGCCATCTTTACACCGCAATTGTCCTTCTTCCTGCGGTTTATTGACACATTTACCTTTTTTGCAGTCCTGCCAGTCGTCACATTGAGTCCATCCTGTGCAGCATCCATACTCTTTGTTTGAGCAGCTTTTTTCAGCGCCACAAAAGTCACGGTCTTTTTGCGGGTTGATGCATTTTCCTTCACATGCGATTTGTCCATCGGGACATCTGGAAATGCAGTAATACTGTTTGCTACTGTCGAGATGACAGAAGGGGTAATCAATGGGGCAGTTGTTACTGAGAAAAGCATCCGTATAGCAGTCCTGTCCGCGTTCACAGCGTGTCAACTTTTTGTCATCTGTCTGACTGCCAGTGTTTTCCTGTGTGGTGACGTATGCAATGTATGCCAGTTCGGCATTTGTTCCTTCGGGCGGACAAGGGCCTGCATAGATGAGGTCGTCCAGGACGCATCCTGCCAGACTGATCCCAACGATTCCGCATGACAGCAGAAGGATGGGGTTGGCAATAGATATTTTCCTCATAAACAGCTCCTGGCGCAAACAATCCCCCCGTACACATTAGCATTTTTAGAGGAGAATCGCAAAACGCACGGAGATGAATTTGAATGCGGAATGCGGAATGCGGAATGCGGAATGCGGAATGCGGAATAAAAAAACGCCGCGTATGCCAGAGGCATAGCGGCGTTCAGCGAGCGTATTGACATGTAGAGACGTTCCATGGAACGTCTCTCATGTTAATAGCGAGCGACCGCGCGAATGCGCGGTTTTTCACAAAAAATGAATTATTTAGTTAGTTTCATTCCCGGGGACCAATTATCAATCACCGTGACGCTGGTCGCATTGCCCAGAAGATTGGCAAAACCTGCGAAAAGCTTGGCCGTCGTGCCTTTTTGTGCGCCTTCGTTTGGACGAATTTGGGTGTTCAGAATCTGTCCTTTTTTGCCTTTCTGGAGTTCGGGATATTTCAGATTGAGTTTGATGCGCTCGATTTTATTCGTTTGGTAAGTCAGGATCGTGATTGTTTCGTCGTTGTCGATGCTTTCGACGATGCCGACGAGGGTGTGCCAGTCATTCCAGCGGCCATCGCGGTTGCGATCGACGGTGTTATGGAAGAAAGCGAGGTCACCAATTGCCGGTTTTGTGCTTTGATAAACGAGTTTATTGGTAAAAGCATGCTGATAGAGTTCACCGATTGTCGGCATTGGGCTTTTTATCGACGAAAGATCGACGCCATTGAGCTGATAAATCGCCATGACATAGCTCATGGAGAGAGTGTGCGGTGCATTTGCGGGATTGGGCGTCGGTGAAGTTGTTTGCGGTTTGGTGGTGACGTGGGTACCGTCGGGGGCGATGATTGGTTTTTCGCTGGGCTTGACGGTATTGGCTGCGACTACAGGAGCCGGTTTTGCTGGTTCGGTTTTAGGCTCGGTTTTAACTGTGTTAGCCTCCGTCGTTTCCTGGGCTTTTTCTGCTTTTGTCGGTGCCGTCTGGACATTTGGCGCTTTGTTGGCGGCGATTACCGGTTTTGCCGGTTCAGGTTTAGGTTCGGGAGCGACTTCTTTTGCAGTTGTTTCCTGGGCTTTTTCTGCTTTTGTCGGTGCCGTCTGGACATTTGGCGCTTTATTGGCGGCGATTATGGGTGCTGCAGCAGCTTTTTCCGGTTCAGGTTTAGGTTCGGGAGCGACTTCTTTTGCAGCTGTTTCCTGGGCTTTTTCTGCTTTTGTCGGTGCCGTCTGGACATTTGGAGCATTGTTGGCGGCGATTACGGGGGCAGCAGCAGTTTTTTCCGGTTCAGGTTTAGGCTCGGGAGCGACTTCTTTTACAGCTGTTTCCTGGGCTTTTTCTGCTTTATCCGGTGCAGTCTGAGTATTCGGCGCTTTATCGGCTGCGATCACCGGTTTTGTTTCTTGTTTTGCCGGTTCTGGGGTATTTGCCGCAGCAATAATGGCCTCGACATCGATGATATTGTCATTGCCAGTATCAGTAGGCGATTTGGCATCTAAAATGGCATTGACTTCATTGAGTGCAGCGAGTGCAGCATTAATGTCATCGTCGACAGTCGTGATGGTATCTTTTTGAGAACTTTCGTATGCGAGCAGGTTTGAATCCTGTGCAAATGCTGTTGCTGAGAAGAGCAATGCGCTTATGGATGCGATACAGAAGAAGAATTTTGATTTCATGCAGAGCCTCCATTCAAATGAGTGCTGTGCATGTGGTAACCCGAGAATGGGTTTGAGGCGAATTTTTGAGTCAGTTCAATTATTCTTCGAGATCGCTCAGATCTTCTTCAGCTTTTTGGAGGGATGGTGCGGTATTGAGCAAATCTTTGAGCGCATCATCCGCCGTTGTTTTTACTGGCGAGCCATCGAGAGAGTGGAGGTCAGCCTGTGATAAATCGACTTTTGGCGTGAACGCTGCATGATGGAAATTATCGATAATTTCGGCAAGATGTGGAAGATGGTCGGGATCACCGCCATAATCCTTGAGATCCGTCGATGAACATGCGTATCTTTGGCCAAGTTTAGAAGACAAGCAGAGCTGGACCAGATTTTGGTCATTGACCGAACCAGAGATGATGAAAGGCGCATCTGGGGTTACATTAAAGCGCGTTGATTTGGTCAAAACCTTTTGTGCATCCTGCAGGTCTTCGGTGGTTTGCATGGATGAATCGAACAAGACGGGCAGTTTGAGATCGTACTGCCGCAAGGCGGCAGGGAACACCTGGTAGACATCGCTCACTTTAAGGAAGTACTCCTGCATTTTGCCTTGTTTTTCGAGGATATCTGCGTGTATGAGCCGATTCTGATTGAGCAGCAGCGTCATCCTCGGTTTGATATGTTTTTCGACGAGTTCGACGTATTCGAGTGCTTTATCGAGATTTCCATCTCGCCAGGCAATGTATGCCCTCATGAATTCAAACACGACTTTCATGGCGTCGAGTTCTTTGGGCTTTAGGATTCCCTCCTGGTAAATCATGAAGAGTTCTGCGGTTCTTCGTCCGAGCACATCGATGACGGCGCTATTGTATGAGGGATCTTCCAATGCATAGAATGGCACGAGGAAAGATTTTAAGCTTTCGGGATTGAGTGCTTGTTTAAAGGCTTTTTGAGCGGATGACCATAACCGTCTGTTAAGGTTGTCAATTTCCTTTTGCAAATCCCAAACTTTTGAACGCACATCGGATTTTAAGAACCAAAAGGGTTCGAGTTCTTTATAGGCATCGAGGAATTCATGTCTTCGCCTGAGTGCGTCCTGAGAAATGGCATAAAACGTGACATTGTTTGCCATATCGACCTGTTCCTTGAGCAGGCTGTCATATCCGAGACGTGCAGGCGCATTGATGACGGTTTGCATGAGCGCCTGGGCACGTTCGGAAAATCCCATGGCATAGAGAATTGCGGCCATGGTCGTGCGTTCCGTCATTTCGGTTTGGATGAACATGCGTTTTTCGACATGTCTTTTTCGTGCTTTGAGAAGAGCCGAAATTGCTTTTTGCCATTGGGCATCGAAGAGATAAATCGAAGCCAAAGCAGCCAGTGGGCTGTGTACACAATCGGTGTTTTTGGTACTCGCCGATTTGAGATAATACTCGATGGTTTTGTTGAGCTCGAGGAAAACGGCGAGACTTCGTGCGTGGTTTAAGAGCACGACACAAGATCGTCCGGCATGATATTCGACGGAACGCTGGCTGGCATGGAAGGCTTCGAGGTGCTCATGTCTTGCATCTTCGAGTGCTGTCAAATCGTTGTATGCTTTGTCTGTCCAGAAATTGTCCTGTCCCTTGATATTTTGTTCTGCAATTGCCCTGGCTTCGTCAAAACGTGCAAGCTTAATGAGTGGCCAGACGGCATCCTCAGAGAGCATGGCATGGTAGAGATCTGCAACCTTTTTGTGGGTGTCGATTTCTTCCTGGCGCATATCGAGTTCGGCATAAATATCAGCCAATTCCTTGTACATGCGTTGGTGCCAGACCTGCATGCCTGCCGATGAAGGGACGCCTTCTTTATTGTTGGCATAGGTGGATTCGAATTGCTCAATTGCCGACCTGAGCAAGCTCATGGCGCGCATGTGGTTACCCTCGCCCATCCAGAAAACGTATGCCAGAGTGTAGGTCGCCCCAATAGACTTGGGGTTTTCTTTTAAGATATCCTCTGCGAGCTGGCGCGCTTTGATATAGTGACCATGAAGCACTTCATCGTATGCATTTTTTTCTGTGGCTGAATCAAAAATGGAGGTTTGAGCCCACCCCTGGGAAACAAAGAGACCCAGCCATGCAGCTAAAAAAATGAGGATAAAGAGTGAGATTTTTTTCATGATCTTCAAAAGCGCTCAAAAAATGGGCAACAGGGAAGGAGCCTAAGAGGAGATATTTATCTGCTTATGATTTTGGAGGATAATTTTTTCAAGGGTGCAGCAATGGCATCGAGGACGACGACAGAGGCATCGCCGGTACCCGGTGCGAGCTGGAGTCGATGTGAGAACAGAGGAATGGCAAGTTCTTCGATATGTTTGGCAGAGACATAGTTTTGCCCGTTCATAAAGGCATAGGCCTGGAGGGCAGGTACCGCCTGCACGAGGGAACGCGTGGATGCACCTTGCAGACAGCGAGAATCTTCGCGAATGGTGCGGATAATATCGACGAGGCATTCCATGACATCGTCTGTGACGGAAACTTCATTTCGGACGATAGTTCGGACATTGAGAATGTCATCAACAGTCACTTTGGGCAAATCGCATTTTTGTCTTGGACGTCCCCAGCTTTTAATGACTTCGAGTTCTGCTTCACGCGAGATATTGGTCATGCGCACTTTGAACATGAATCGGTCGAGCTGGGCAATGGGGAGAGGATAGGTTCCGACGGCATCCAGTGGGTTTTGCGTTGCAATGACAAAGAATAAATCCGACAGTTTGTACGTGGCATTGTCGATGGTGACTTGTTTTTCTCCCATGGATTCGAGGAGGGCGGACTGAACTTTCGGAGAGGTTCGGTTGATTTCATCGACGAGTGCAATATGGGTAAAAATGGGGCCACGTCTAAAGTAAAACTGTGAAGCCTCGGGGTCAAAGACCATGACACCCGTGATGTCACCCGGAAGCAGGTCAGGTGTGAACTGCATTCTCCTGAAAGCCGACATGTTTTCCTGAACGCCATTTTCGCTAATGCTGTCGCCAAGGGCTTTTGCGAGTGTCGTTTTTCCGCTTCCGGGAAAGTCCTCGAGCAAGATGTGCCCGTCAGCGAGCAAAGCAACGAGAATAAGGTCGATCACATTATCGCGCCCCATGACATCGTATCGCATGCGGTCTCTGAGTAATTCAACAACTTGATTCGCTTCCATTGTATCTCCGTTTCAGAGTAGATAAAAAAGAAAAACACCTGAGTGCTTTTAATGCCCTTTTTAAAACTAATAAAGCCAAAAGTTATGGCTCTGTTATACGAGGGGGGAGATTTTGGCGAATGGAACCTTCATTCGAGCTTATAGCTTATAGCTTTTAGCTTGTAGAAGTTTCATTCTCTTACGGGCAAAAGCACGATTTCCTTTAAACTGAACTTTCAACTATAAGCTATGAGTTACAAGCTCAGTTCATATCCACGATTGCTTAATACAGCCAAAGTTATTGAAAGCACTCGATAAACAAACTTGCGGTCACTTCTATAATTCGTTAAACTGAAAGAAGCCTGCGCAATGTGGGCTTGCTCAAAGGGAGGATAAAATGAACAATCGCATACTGACAGTCATTTTATTGTTATGCTCCGTGGGAATCTGCGCGCTTTTTATGGGGTGCGCATCCGATGGCGGCCCCAAAGATACGACAATGAATTATTGGGATAAAAAGAAGGGCAATTGCGATGAAGTCCTTTCGATGCCGCATGCCTACACTCTTTCCCAGATATCGTACTGCACCAAGATGTGGGAAACCTATCGTTATGTAGATAATATTCCCATCAAAGAGCGCTCGATGTATGCCGTGGCATTCAGCACGGTGAGCTACAATTCTCCCGATCCCTATGACAGAGGTGTAGCCGATGCAGCACTGGCTCGTATCTGCATTCCCCGTCATCCTCGGGATTCGAATGGGCAGATACGCGAAGAAATTCCCGATTCGCTGCAATGTGACAGCAATGTGAAAGATATCAACATTTCGGGTCAGGCAATCGCTTCTTCGAATCCGTATGCCAGAATCAAGCGGTCTGTAAGGATTAAAGAGGTTGCTGATAAAGATACGAAAGCCGCCAATGCTGCTTATAAAAAAGCGACAGAACAACGTAAGAAAAAATCTTTGGGCAAAGCTATCGATCTTTACAGAGAGGCTTTGAGCAATGATCCTTACCACGTTTCTGCCAAATACGATCTGGCCTGTGCTTTGGCTGTCTCGGGGAATGAATCCGAGTCATTGAGGCATCTCGAAGAGTTGTATACCTGGGATGATTCCGAAGCCGAACAGAGGATTGTCAAGGCTCGTACGGATGAAGATTTCGAGAGCATTCGCGATAATCCCAACTTTAAACTGATTACCGGATATGTTCGCGTTGCACTCATCAATGGTGCAAGTTCGATTGGTGAGCCAACCGTGGCCGAAATGAAGAAAAAATTGGAAGCCAAAAATATTCCGGTCGCCGAAGTCGGTAAAAGCCATCGCGTCGAATTGCAGCCGCAAATTTGGTATCGCGAGGGATTCGATGGGTATGCCTTTAAGATTAAAGAGATCCTCGGCAAAAATAAAATGCTCGTCCAGGCTATGAAAAATACTGACAGCAACAACGATATCCTTATCGTCTGGGGTCAGCCCGAAGCCACCGCGATTGGTGCGGGCCAGAGCAAGCCCGTTGTTCAGGGTACTCGCGCCAAGGGTAGTGACAACAAACTCGATGATCTCGTTAAAGAAGTTGAAGGTACGAAGAATTCTGTCGATCATGCTCAGGATGTCGGCAATAAGCTGACCAAGATTCCTGGCACGTAAACGAATCCTGGAAATCCTAAAGCCGCCTTTGGGCGGCTTTTTTATTGACGCCCATCCATTTAAGGCTTTAAGTAATTCCCGTCATTGCCCGGGTCATTCGGATTCGGGCTTTTTCACATAGGATTGTTATGAAACGCTTATTTCCCATTATGATTTCCGCTTTGTTTGTTTTGGCCGGACTGACCTCCTGCAGCCCCTCCGGGAAAAATGCTCAGGAACCCCAGCAGCCGCAGCAAACAGAAGCCCCTGCAGCTCCTGCAGCTCCAGCAGCTGCCGAAGCCCCCGCGCCTGCCAAGGTCGATGAAGCCGCACTTGCCAAATTGCTTCAGCCGGAAAAACTCAATGAAACAGCACCTGCACAGTTCCTCGTTGCCATTCAGACCACCAAAGGTGAGATCAAGGTCGAAATGCACCGCGATTGGGCTCCCAAGGGCGTCGATCGCTTCTATAATCTCGTAAAAGCCGGATTCTTTACGGATATTGCGCTTTTCCGTATGGTGAAAGGATTCGTGGTTCAGTTCGGCATTCATGGATCTCCGCTCGTCAGCAGCGTCTGGCGCGATGCCAATATCCCCGATGATCCCGTCACCGAGAGCAATGTTAAGGGAACCCTGACCTTTGCCACCGCAGGTCCAAATACCCGAACCACCCAGCTATTCATCAACCTCAATGATAATATCCGGCTCGACCAGATGGGATTTTCACCCATCGGGAAAATCGTTTCCGGCATGGATGTGGTCGATGCACTCAATTATGAATATAGCGAGCGCCCGGATCAGGGCAGAATCCAAATGCAGGGCAATGAGTATCTTAAAGCTCAGTTCCCGAATATGGATTATATTAAGAGCATGAGCATTGTAGATGGGTAGAGGTTTTTACTCGGCGTTCGATAGTGAACTTGTTCTCTGATTTTTTAATTTCGCCTACGCGGCGGGCGGTCAAGGGTGTCGTGCGACACCCTTGACAATCCCCGCGTCGGGGGACGGCGTTCGAGAGGCGCCGATGGCGCTGACTCGAACTCCTTTCCCCCGAACCCCCTTGAAAGGTATGATAAGGTGAAAAGCCGAACGTGAAACGACATCGTGTCGTACACGTTCGGGCGGCGACTTCGTGTCGCCGCTCAAACAGAGAATGCATATAGTCATTCACTGTTTACTTCATTTTCACGTTTGTCTAACAACGCCTTTGTTTTAGCATGCGGTGGCCTTGTGTTTTGCCCCAGAAACAAACAAGAAAAGACATCGAAATGGATGGACGTTAGTCCTGCTGGGGCTTGAATTTTCTTTCGATGGCTTTTTGCCTGCGTTTGCGCCAGATGCGTACACCTATCATGAGTAGGATGACGATCGCAGGCACGCCGAGGACATTAATCCAGATGATTCTTTTTTGTGTATTTTTATCCGGTTTTTGAATCATCTGCGGGAGTTCACGGTTTCGGATTTCGATGAGTGCCGTGTCCTGGACGAGCCATTCGGTTGCATTGACAAACAGGTGAATGCCGAATTTGGCAAAATTGTCGGTGTAGCCGATGATTTTATTGACGAACAGGAATTCCCCGTTTGGGACGATCCAATAGCGGACTTCATCGGCATGTGACAAATATAATGATGCATTTGCAGCCGCAGGGATCTTGCCATTAAATTGTGATTCCTGGGGTGTCAGTAGCGTCACAATGAGCGGATGCGGGCCCGGCGTCTCGTCACTGCGGGGCGTTTGCAGGGCATCGACAGCAATGTCACCTCCCGAGGGTCGCGAGACTGCTTCGGGGGCACTTGCTGCAAGGCTTGTCATTTGGGCATGATGGGCAGAAATTGTATTGTTATCGATGGCGATTGTTCCCGAAAAAGGCAGCACGATTGCAGTCAGATTTTGTGTAATCGGGTGTGATTTATCGAGGTCGGTGATGATAGGCAGGGCCGGCAGCGAGACAGGAATGGCATCGTCTTCTGTGTACTGCGTCCCCACGAGGTTGTGTGTTCGGTCGAGCAGCAAATCCTGTTTGAGCTGAACACCGGTATTTTTCAGGACTTCGTTGAGATTTGTTTCGATATTGATGCGCGGTTGATCGGGCTGGCGATAGTCGCCTCGCGTCGGGCTTTGCAGAATGGCAAGCGCTGTTCCTGCAAACGAAGCCTGTTCAATTGCATATCGGGCACAATCATCGAGCGGCGTCTCGAGATTGAGCATGATCAGCGCATTCGGCCTGGGCGCAAGCTGGCAATGTTCATCGACTTTGATCGGTTCGGTCTGAATTCTTTTGCCGAAAACTTCGCTAAAAACCTCGGCCATACTGTCGCGCAGAATGGGCGATTCGGCGAGTCCGCCAAAGCCCGTCAAAATGCCAACCGTTTTCTTTTCGGGGGCGGTCAGATTGACGATAGATTTGGCAATGAGATATTCGAGATTGTCGGTGGAACGCAGCTCCGAAATTGTCTCGGCTGCATCGCGGTATATGACGGTCAGGCCTTTAAATACCATTCGCATCGAACGCTGTTGCTCATCTTTTTGCGAAATCGCGACACGCCGAAGCCCAAAACCTTTGGCAATTTCTTCGTCAGTTTTCGTTTCGGGTTCGATAATCTCAAAGGTGAGCCGGCCATGCGCCGCCGCTTCGAATTCGGCCAGCAAATCGCGCGTATTCTGATAGAGTGTATTGTCGGGTGCCGGAAGATTTTTGGACAGAAAAACCTTAATCTTCACCTTGTCTTCGAGGTCGCCCAACAGCCGCGATGTTGCCGGACTCAGCGTAAACTGGCCATCGGACGTCAAATCCCATCGAGCCGTCGTCACCTGCGAAAAAATGATGTTGACAGCGACGAGCACAGCAAACAGCATCCCCAGCAAAATCGCTGCAAATAGAATAAACTGACGCCGTGTGATGTGCTTTTGTGACATGACGATTGCTGTACTTTTTGTGGGATGATTCTTTGGGTGCGCCGGCTATTGTTCCGGGCTTTGCCCGGCACAATACGCCCTGCGTGCGCGGCTATCTGCGATACGCCGCGCTATTTTGGGGGGTGCTATACCAGATTCATGGGGAATGCGGAATTGAATTTAAATTCGCAATTCGCAATTCGCAATGCGCAATTGGGATGCAGAGCTAAAGGGAAAGTCTGAAGTTTGGGAGAGAATTGCGTTCTTAATTCGGAATTCGGAATGCGGAATGCGGAATTGTTTTAATTCGCAATTCGCAATTCGCAATGCGCAATTGGGATGCAGAGCTAAATGGAAAGTCTGAAGTTTGGGGGAGAATTGCGTTCTTAATTCGGAATGCGGAATGCGGAATGCGGAATTGTTTTAATTCGCAATGCGCAATTCGCAATGCGCAATTGGGATGCAGAGCTAAAGGGAAAGTCTGAAGTTTGGGAGAGAATTGCGTTCTTAATTCGGAATTCGGAATGCGGAATGCGGAATTGTTTTAATT
>JAGACY010000036.1 GCA_017613855.1 Pseudomonadota bacterium | reverse complement strand
GAATGCCCGGATGACTGCGATGCAGAAGGTGTATGCAATGTGCATCCTGTCACTTGCCCTACCGAATGCCCGGATGACTGCGACGAAAACGGCGTATGCAATGAGCACCCCGTCACTTGCCCGGAGGAATGCCCGGATGACTGCGATCTCGAAGGCAAATGCCCAGTGGTGGACTGCACAGAAGATCAAGCGAGTCTTCTTGGTCAGTGCGTCAAAATCGGTGATAGTGTGAAATTCGGTCGATATCGCCAGTCAGAGACCAGCGAAACGCCTGAAGATTTGGAATGGCTTGTACTCGACATCAAAGATGATTCCGTTCTGCTCATTACCAAGTACGTCATCGATTACAAGCGGTATGAGCCTTATTATATCACTTCCAATGAGCTTTGCCCCTATGCACTCCCCTATACACCCACATCACCGGATTGTCAGCCTAACTGGCGTGACAGCCTGATGCGTTCATGGCTGAACGCTCTGGGATCGGACAGCAATAAAGACAAAGTGGATTTCGGAAGCGATGGGTTTATCATGACTGCATTTACAGATGCAGAGCGCGATAAGATCAAAACGACCACATTAGATAACGGATTTGTGATAGAAAGCCTGGTCGGTATCGATGAGGAAGAACATCATGAATGGACTACGATTAACGTCCAAACAGAGGATAAAGTGTTTTTGATGAGCACTTCACCTTATGAAAGCTCCAAACCGAATATTCATAGTTACAATATCGGTTCCTATACACTCCCGGGTGATGCTGACTTAATCAATGCATATTCTACACCTTATGCCTATTCACTGGTCAAATCGGACTACATTTATACGGGTGTCGGTGCTCCCGAAGAAAATATCTTTTACAAGCTCCTCGATTTAACGCGTTGTATTGGTGATTCTCATTATTGCATTATGGCATGGTGGCTTCGCGATATCGTGGATTTAGAGAAAGCTGGTGTAGTTGATCTCACAGGTAATTATTTTGATTATCCATTCCCGGCGATAGATGTCAACTGGAATGCGGGTGTCCGTCCTGCACTATGGATTAAGAGATAATACAACAACGTCCACGTATTGGCTTTCGCCAATAGCCGCATTGCGCAGGCGTATTGGCGAAAGCCAATAGTCGCGCGCCATAACACATTCTCATTTAATTATTGAGTTGAATTTCAGAATGAGTCATGGTCTCATATTATAACTGCATTATTTTCAATAACAGTGAAAAGTATTAAATGCGGATTACTCTGTTATTCCACAAATTGGAGTTAGTATGAAAAAATATTCAAATAATTGCACCAGACAATTATATTTATACAACAATATAAATCAATCGCGTGTTTTCATTTTAGTCTGGCTGGCTATGGCCACAATTGCCGGCTGTGAAGACAATGCCAAAGAAAGCGTGGATGTCGAATGCACCTCCAATGCGGATTGTCTTGCGAATACGGACGGCCGAACTGAATGCGATATCATCAACGGCGTGTGCCTGGCACCGCAAAAGGAATGTACATCCAATATGGATTGTGTGGCGCGCACCGACGGCAAAACCGAATGCGATATTCTCAATGGCGTGTGCCTGGCACCGCAAAAGGAATGTACATCCAATATGAATTGTGCGGCGCGCACCGACGGCAAAACCGAATGCGATATCCTCAATGGCGTATGCGTCAGCCCTGCAAAGGAATGTACATTCGACGCGGACTGTTCGGGCAATACGGTTTCGGGCAAGATAAAATGCAAAACAGACCAAGGCGTGTGCATTCAGCCGTGCGGTGACGGATTTCTGGATGTCGGGGAGGACTGCGAATCGGCGAATTTAAACGGAATGACCTGCACCAACCTGCCCGAAGGCAGATACCTTGGCGGCAATCTTTCGTGCAACGCGAGCTGCGGTTTCAACAAGACCGGCTGCTACGAATGTACAGATGACGATGTCAGCAAATGTCCTGCCGACAAACCCAAATGCGCATCGGGCACATGCATTGCGCAGGACTACGTGATCACATGCGGCGACGGCGTAGCAGAGGGCAAAGAAAAATGCGATGTTGGCAATGGCATCAGCGATTTTCACGGCATAACCTGTGCGGATTTTGGCTTTAAATATGGCGAACTCGGGTGCAGAGACTGTGCAGCATTTGTTTTGGACGGCTGTTTCGAATGCAAGGATTCGGGCGATTGCAGCGGTTTGGATGTTTGCGAGAACGGCACATGCGTTGCACCAGCGCAGGCATGCAGCAATGGTTTGCTCGAAGCAGGCGAAAGCTGCGACAAATCACAGCTGAACGGCAAGACATGTGCGGATTTGGGATACCTCGGCGGCAATCTTTCGTGCAACGCGAGCTGCGATTTCGACAAGACCGGCTGCTACGAATGCACAAATGACGACATCACCCAATGCCCCGCTGATAAGCAAAAATGCACTTCGGGCACATGTGTCGCACCGGATCACGTGATCACGTGCGGCGACGGCATCGCAGAGGGCAAAGAAAAATGCGATGTTGGCAATGGCGTCAGCGATTTTCACGGCATGACATGTGCAGATTTTGGCTATAAATATGGAAATATTGGTTGCCAGAGCTGCACCTCGTTTAAATTGGACGGGTGCTATGAATGCAAGAATTCGAGCGATTGCAGCAGTTCGGATGTTTGCGAGAGCGGCACATGCGTCGCACCGGCACAGGCATGCAGCAATGGTTTGCTCGAAGCAGGCGAAAGCTGCGACAAAACGAATCTGAATGACGCCAGTTGCGTAGCTTTTGGATTCCTCGGCGGAGATTTGAAATGCAATGCGGGTTGTGAGTACGATAAATCCGCATGTTACGAATGCACCAAGAGCAACACGAGCAAATGCAGGAGTGGGCAGATATGTTCCGACAACGGACGCTGCATCGATCCTGCGCACGAGATAACTTGCGGCGACGGCCTCATCGAAGGCAATGAGGAATGTGAAAAGGACGACATGAATGGCAGGGCTTGCGCCGATTTTGGCAACTATGCCGCCGGAACGCTGACGTGCGACAGCAATTGTCATTATGTCACGACGGGATGCTACGAATGCGCCAATGATATGCACTGTAAGGATAATACCGTCGATGGGAGGCTGGTATGCAACACGACAAGCCACGTCTGTGTGCTGCCAACGCCAGTGTGCGGGAACGGCAAGATCGAAGCGGGCGAAAGCTGCGATAAGACAAAGCTGAACGGCAAATCTTGCGAAAGTCTGGGATTTTTGGGCGGCAACCTGTTGTGCAATGCCGGTTGCGAATTCGACAAGAGCAAGTGCTATGAATGCCTAACCGACGAAGACTGCAAGACGAATCCCAATGGCAGCCATTGTGCCGACAGCGGCTATTGCGTCCAAGAACTGCATGTCATTACTTGCGGTGACGGCATTGTCGAAGGGGACGAACAATGCGATGGCGGCAATCTGAACGGCAAAACCTGTATCGATCGTGGATTTGTCAGCGGCACTCTGGCATGCAGCAACTGCACGTATGAAACGACTGGCTGCTACGAATGTTTGAACAACACCGATTGCAATGGCAACGCCGATGGCAGGCTGGAATGCAATTTGACCAGCCACCAATGCGTTAAACCTATCTGCGGCAACGGCAAACTCGAAATTGGTGAGGAATGCGATGGTACACTGTTTGTAGAAGGCAAGAGCGCGGCTTGTTCCGAATGGGGCGATTACAATCAGGGAACAGTCAGCTGCTCGAACTGCCATATTGATAGTTCACAATGCAGCAAGATCGACTGCCATTTCGACAAAGGCCAGGTGTGGTCAGATCAATACAATACCTGCGTTTATCATATCAATACCGAAGCTGATTTGAAAAATATAGCCGATGCCTGGTACAACGGTACTTATGTAAACAAGTATCCCGGTTTATATTACGATGCCCCCGTTTTTGTACTCAAGGATGATATGTCAATCCCAAAAGAAATCGGTACAACCAATGCACCATTCAATGGAGTGCTCTATGGGGAAGGACACATGCTCACCACGGATTACTATCGTTTATTTGGCTCAACCAAAGATGCCATCGTCCAGGATTTAACATTAAATTATACCCTGAACCGTTGTCTCAATACGGGGAATTTTGCCGAACGTGTAACTGGCGGAATGCTCAAAAATATCTCATTGAATCTCAACTGGACATGTACAAGCGGTAATGAAAATGAAACTGGTTTTGTTGCCGAAGTCAACGGGGCAACACTTGAAGACATTGAAATTAAATATCAGGCTAATCTTGATGCATATAAGTCTGCTTATTATTATCATTTGTTTGTAAGGAATTCAGAGAATTCGATCTATCGCCGGATATCACTTCGCGGAGAAGCGCTGTCGAAAGACGGCTTTATTTCCGGGCTTGCCCATACCAGCAAAAACGATCAGTGGACTGATTGTGAAATCGATTTGGATGTGAGCACTGGTAATGGTAATATATATTCGTTATTTAAAAATATGAGCGGTAATACAACAATTAACCGCGTGAATATAAAAAAATTCAATGTAGCCAAATACGATTCATGTGACAGTATTTATTACTATAATGACGGCGTTTTGATTGGCGATGGTACTGATTGTACAGCATGTACAATCTCAAATTTGCAGGATCATTCCAAGTATTCGCATGATTGTAGGAATTATTTTGTCTATAACCCAGGTGTTAATATGCAGATAGTCAACGCAAGTCTCTATGGCAATTATGATCAACTTGCGCATGTTTCTTATCTCAATAAATTGCTCGAAGCCAAATTAGCCAATGTATTACTGGCATCCTATAGCGGAAGCATTCCGGACATTCCGGAGAATTACACTTATGTTTACTTCAGCAGCGATACCCAGACTGCCGATACCATGAACAAGCACCTGGCCGATAAGACGGGAATTCCGTCCGGCACGTACCTGCCATGGACAATTGATCACGGGCGTATCGTTCTCAAATTCGATGCGAATGACGGCGATTTGTACGTGGTGCCATAGCTTGCTCACTTTGTGGCGACCACACAGGGTCGCCCCTACAGCTCGCCTGTGCGGCTATCGGCTGCGCCGATACGCGGACGCTATCATTGAAGATACAATGGGGGTAGCCCAAATGCAATGTGCATCCTGTCACTTGCCCAACCGAATGCCCGGATGACTGCGCTAAAGCAGGTGTGGTTGATCTCACAGGGAATTATTTTGATTATCCATTCCCGGCGATAGAAGTCAACTGGAATACAGGTGTCCGTCCGGCATTGTGAATTAAGAG
>JAGACY010000279.1 GCA_017613855.1 Pseudomonadota bacterium | reverse complement strand
ATGCATCCAAGAAGCATTCTGGAACCTAATGTCAGTTCCAAATTATTTGTTCCGTGCAACCAAATAATACTATAGATGAGCACAAGCACGGCATAAACACACCGCACCAACGTAATGGATTTGAGAGATGATCGAATTTTCGACACATTCTGCCCATCAGACGGGATGGGAATCGTCTGTGAATCGAGTCGCGCTATCTCTTCCTGTTTCTCAGACATCTAATTAATGTGTAATTTGTAATGAGTAATGTGTAATTATTTAGCAGTTAGCAGTTAGCAGTTAGCAGTTAGCAAGGGGGAATTCTCAAGTTTATTCCTAAAAAATGAAATTTTAGCTTCAGAGTGACACTTTGGTTTTGCATCCCAATTACAAATTACAAATTACAAATTAATCAAACATCACCTTTGGTTTTGCATCCCAATTGCGAATTGCGCATTGCGAATTAAGAAAGCCATTCTCCCTAAGCTTCAGACCTCACCTTTAGCTTTGCATCCCAAATCCGCATTCCGCATTACGAATTCCGCATTATTAAATGATATCGTCGTCATTCATACACTTGAGCGTCATCGCTCTTGCATTGTCGATCGACATGGTAAGTTCATAATTGTCATTCATATTGGCGAGGTTTTTGGCACGATCGAAATAATGAAGCGCGAGGTCATAGCGTTTCATATTGAGCAGCGAATAACCAATTTCATACTGGATGACGCCATCGCGTTTATCCGAATCCCGCGAGGATTTATCTTCCTCAAAGCCTTTAATATTGCGGTTAAACGGTAAACTGATGAGCTGATCGATGGCCGCTTTGCCTTCGTCCAGCTTGCCCATATCGATATAAATGAGCCCACGCACGCGGAGTGCTGCGGCATGCTCATTGGGAAATGATTTCTCAAACTGGTCGACGAGTGCCAATGCATCCTCATAAGACTTTGTGCTGACATAGTCCCAAATCAGTTCAAGATAAATATCTGCGATGCACAGTTCCTCGGGGCGTTTGCGCGTTTTGATGATGCTCATGGCGATTTCACGGAACATTTCATGCAATTCAAAGCGCATGCAGTTGAGTGCCACCATCCAGCGCTGAAGCGGAGCGAGTTTTTTCCAGGAATAGGCTTCAATTTCTTCTTTGCCAAGTGACTGAAGTGCCTCAAAACGACTGCGTTCTGCCTCGGTCAGACTGTTCCAGTCGAACATCGGATTAAAACCGACTTCTTCCTCGAGGACAATCGTCGAAAGTGCTTTGGCCGAATCCTCGTCTTCGAGTTTGCGGAGCATCGCAATATCGCTTTCATCCTCGGCAAATACATCTTCAGACTCGCTTTCATCGCGGTCTTCCTCGTCTTCCGCTACGTCCTCTTCGACTACCGACGGCTCGAGGTCATTGAGATCATCAAAATTGTCATTATCCTGACGTTTCTTTTTCGCCATATTTCAAACCTGTCTAAAAAAATAAAGTGCCATCTCTGAAAAGGCACATTTTCGAGCATAGTAGTCTAATGTTCCGTTTGCATACTGTCAACTTTTAATCGCATTTTGGCCGCCGGCTACTGCTTGCGCAGTACGCCTCGGCGCGCAGTCCTATTGCCTTGCGGCAATACGGCCTGCGATCTTTTGGGGACAATCCCCTCCCCCACAAAAAGTAAAAAGCCGCGTATGGGCTAACGGCCCATAGCGGCTTGATGCGAGCGTATGGGCCGCAAGCCCATAGCGAGCAGGCACGTGTCGCGACACGTACCCCCAATATATATCGATAATATATATTATTTCACGAGCCAGAGCTGGAAGTTATTCTGCGTCAAATCCAACACATTTGTCGAAGTTTCGCTGCCATCAAACAGATTCTGGAGATTGTAGTTAGTTCCAAGATTGCATTTACCCGGGCCATGGCCGCTGTTGTCTGCCAAACCGATACCTACAATGACGGACTCAGTCCCATCTAATGTCATTTTGAAGCACTCGGTAGAATTATCACTTCCCTCTATTTCTTTGAAAATTTCTTTTTTGCCACGGCTCAGAGCCTTGTGAGCACGGCGAATGTTGACGACCGACTGTACAAATCCCAGGGTGGTTTTCTGCTGTTCATTAAGATCATCACCAAACTGCATCATGCGGCGGTTGTCGGGGTCATTCGAACCGGGCATACCATATTCATCACCATAATAAATGAGAGGAATGCCGGGCTGAGTCAGCAAAATCATCCATGCAGCCATCAAACGATTGTATGGTGTCCAATCCGAAGGTGTCGGATTGTTGCCCCATTTGTTTTCATTCTGGGCTGAAGCAACAGAAAGGGCACGTGCGACGTCGTGATTGCCCATAAACGTACCCATCAGGTCAGATTTAAACCCGCTTTCATAACCTGTTTTGCCTTCGCGAACAGCCTGATACAGGCCATTTCCTCTCAGGACATTACCAATGATATAGTAAAGCGGGAAGTCAAACTGGGCATGCAGCAAATCATCGCCAATGTATTTGTTGAGCAATTCCTTGGCACTGGCATCGCCACCCGTAAATGTTTCACCTACCATGTAGAACATAATGCCCGAATTGGCAAAGAGCGATTCGACGGCTGAACGCAAATCTTTAATAAACTGAACGTTCATGTGCTTAACAGCATCGACGCGGAAACCATCGATGTTCGTGTTCTTGATGAGCCAGATAGCGTGATCGACCATCGTTTTGCGGGCATCGGTATTGTCATAATTGATGTCTGGCAAATCAGCCGAGAACCAGCATTTTTCAGAATAATTGTCCCAGCCCCAGCCATTGTTGTCATCGCAGATTGTAGGTTTACCGACATCGTTAAACCAATCCTGGTGTTTTTGGTAAATGGGGCTGTCCTTGAACACATGGTTGGCAGCAAAGTCTACAAGAACGCGGATGCCGCGTTTATGGCATGCATCGACCAGCGCCTTCAGTTCTTCCATCGTCCCAAAGTGATCTTCAATGGCAGGAAGACCATTGAAATCGCCCTGATTATAATCCGTCATAAAGGCAGTAACCGGCCAATAAGAGTGATAAGCCGAATAATTGTGCGTGTCACCATTGGTGCCGGCACTTGTCGCTTCGGTATTCTTGGTAACGGAAGAAATCCAAAGTGTGTTGATGCCAAGTGCATCAAAATAGCCTTCTTCGACTTTCTTGCGCATACCTTCAAAGTCACCGCCATACCAATCGGTGGCCGAAGAATTCTCCCAGGTTCCGGATTTCTTATCGTTGCCCGTATTGCCATTCACGAAACGATCCGTAAAGGCAAAGTAGAGAATGGCATCGTGCCAGTCGAATTGCGAACATTCAACCCATACGGGAATATAAATGTCGTTGCCGTCGACTGTTGCGAAATAAGTATATTTGCCATTTTCAGGAACGGTATCCGTAATGGTATTGCCGTTGGTCTGAGGGCTTACACCGCCGCTGACATTCGACGGAGCGCCTTTCAAATCGATGGTAATATTCAGACCGTCGACTTTAATGCTATTCACCTTGGCATTGCCGTTAGTGATATTGAGGGTGTAATTGGCACCAGCCGTATCACAGGTCACAGGTTTCGGGCAGCTGTCGCCGGTGCATGGCTGTGGGCCGGGACCTGGATCAACCGGAGAACCTCCGCATACGCCATCTCCGGTCTCATCGTAACAAATGGTTTGACCGCAGGTTACAGTGACTTCATTATCACAATATTCACCGACACATTTGGTCTGATCGGATTTATAAGAATCCTCGCCCCAGCCATTGACATAATATTTATAATGGTGAGTTTCTCCCTTCGCCCACTTGACATCAAGTGTATGGGTGCCATTGCCGTCAGAATTCATCTTATAGTTGGCATCATCTATACGCCATGAGCCATCTTCTGTTGTACTGAAATCACCGACGAGATAAACTTCCCAATCCTGCTCACCACCGGAGTTTTTGGATGTCCATTTGTTATGGAACTTAAAGGTCGTTTTGCATTCACCGGGTTCGGGGCCGGGATTATCACCGCCGTCTTCAACATAACTGATAGTCTGGCCGCACATCGATGTGTCAACCAGATTATTGCAGGTATCACCGACACATTTGCCGGGATCTGCTTTATAGGAATCCTCACCCCAGCCATCGACATAAAACTTATATTCAAATGACTCGTTTTCCTTGAGGGTTAATGTATAGGTATGGGTTCCATTCCCATTGGAATCCATCTTATAGCCTTCGGTCGTTTTCCAGGTACCGTCTTCATAAGTATTAAAGCTGCCGACCAGATAAACATTATAATCATTGTCACCGCCGCTGTTTTTATTTGTATAAATATT